>NZ_RZRW01000561.1:0-3704 GCF_003998745.1 Mesorhizobium sp. M7A.F.Ca.US.014.04.1.1
ATCTGCGAGGTCGACGTGCAGCCGCTGATGCCGGCGGCGGCCAGGATCACGCCGATCGCGATAAGGTTGAGTTTTGCTGGCAAGCCGCGCTCGGGTCCGGTTTGTCGGGTTGTTAAGAAATCCCTTACACCAGCGATTCAGGCCGGGCAATCGGGGCGATCAGGTGGTTTTCGGGTGGCGAGACGCGGGCGGCGATGCCATATTGTTCCGGATATGTACTGGGACGAATCCCGGATTTCGCCACTTTGCGGGAAGGAACGCATCATGGTCACGACAGCTTCGATCACGGCCGGCCACGCAGTGTTAGAAACAGTGATCGGTTTCATGGGCATTGCCTGGAGCGAAAAGGGCCTGATCCGGCTCTGCCTGCCCGAACGCAGCCGCGAAGCGGTGGAACGGCGCCTGCTGCGTCACGGTGGCGTTTCCGCTTCCACGGCGCAGCCGCCATGGGTGGTCGAGCTGATCGCAGCGATCAAGGCCTATGCGGCGGGCGAGGATGTCGATTTCTCCGCCGTACCGGTCGATCTCGACGGCGTCGACGATTTCCGCCTCGCCATTTACGACGCGGCGCGAAAACTCTCCTTCGGCGAAACCACCACCTATGGTGAGCTGGCCAAGACCGCCGGCCATGCCGGGCTCGCCCGCGAAACCGGGGCCGCCCTTGGAGCCAATCCGGTGCCGCTGGTCATCCCTTGCCATCGCATCCTTGCCGCCGGCGGCAAGATCGGCGGCTTCTCGGCGCCGGGCGGCTCGGTCACCAAGGAGAAGATGCTGGCCATGGAAGGCGTGCGCGTCGGCCCGCCGCCGCCGGCGCAGGTATCGTTCGGGTTTTGAGCGGCGGCCGGCGCTGGCAGAAGGCCTGGATCAGTACATCGGTCGCTTATTGACCGGGTTGGCGGGCACCGGCTGCATCACGTCCCAATGCTCGGCGATCTTGCCGTTTTCAACGCGAAAAATGTCCACGATGACGGTCTCCGGCATGTTACCTGCCCTCGGTTGAACGACCTGGGTCATGACGAGGTCGCCTTCGGCGATCACCCGCTTGAAGTCGACTTTTTGTTTTGGCCAATTGGCGACACCCATGCTTTCGAGAAGCTTTTTGACCGAGTCTCGGCCATCCGTCATCGTCGGGTTATGCTGAATGTAAGCCTCGGCCCAATAGCGGTCCAGCGCGGTAAGGTCATGGTCGCCGAACAGCGCCTGATAGGCTTTCAGGACAAGCGTCCTGTTTTTTTGAGTCAATTCATGCTGTTGCAGCACCTGCTTGACCGGCTTGGTGTTTTCCGCATGCGCCGCGGCGGTGAGCGCCGCGACCGCGAAAGCGGCCGCCGCGAAGGATTTAAGTTGCAGCACGGATGTCTCCCTCGGTTGCTTCGGTGTCAGGTCAATGCGCGCGCAACGAGCACCGTATCGACATACTGCCGCATGCGGATGATCTTGCCGTCCCGCAGTTCGTAGAGATGAGCGAAGGGGGCCGTCATGGATTTTCCCGTCGCCTTATATGTACCGGAATACACGCCGAAGGCCGCCACCCGGTCGCTATCGGCAATGAAGCTGTGCACGTCGGCGTGGTATCCGATCCACTCCGAGCCGAGCCGCTTGAAGACCCCCTGCATCAGGGCCTCGATGCCGACATAGGTGCCGGCATAGGGGAATCCTTCCGCCTCGGTCCATTCGATGTCGGCGGAAAGAACGGCCAGCAGATTGCGGCCGTTCTCCTCGGAAGTTCCCTCGTAGGTTCTACGGATCAAATCGAGGTTCGTCGCCATGTCAGCCCCACTTCATCTCGCCCTTGGCGACCTTGGATCCGACATCGAGGGCGACGCCCATACCGAGGCCGGGGAAGCGGGTCTCCATGGCGGCCTTCAACGCGGCGCTGTCTGCCGCCTTGTCCAGTTCTTCCTCGAAGGTGAGGAGATAGGACTTGGTGAACTCCACCGCCGAAGGACCGATCGCGGCATCGGGGGCCATGTGGCCGGGCACCACGACAGCGGGCTTGCGGGCGGCAATCGCGTCCAGCGTCTTGATCCAGGCGGCGCGGCTTTCCCTGGTCTGCGTGTCGGCGGTCCAGACGTGAACGCCCGAGAAGATCATCACCCCGCCGAAAACGGCATTGAGCGACGGCACGAACAGATAGCGGCGGTTGGCCAATCCTTCTTCCGCATTGACGATCTCTACAGTCTCGCCATCGACCGTCAGCGTTGCGCCGTCGAATGCCTCGGGGAGGACGATGTCGGAAAGCGCCTGCGGGCCATTTTCCTTCAGTTGCGGACCCCAGACGGCGAGCTTCTTCTCCACATTGCCCTTGATGGCTTCCAGCGTGGCGGAGGCAGCGATGACTTTTGCCTCCGGGAAGGCGTCCCGCACCGGCTTCAGGCCGAAGTAGTAATCGGGATCAGACTGAGTGACATAGATGGTGGTCAGCTTCTTGCCGGTGGCCTTGATGGCATCGGCGAGCGCCTTGCCGTCCGGATAGGTGAAGCCGCCGTCGATCAACAGGGCTTCGCTCGGCCCCGACAGCAGCACCGGCGCACGGAAGAAACCGTTTGGACCCGCCGGGAAGTGTTTCCAGCCAAGCTTGGCGCCGGCGGCCTGGCCGCTGTCGATGGGCGCGAAAACGGCGGTTGCGCCGAGGACCAATGAGGTCTTCATGATCTGTCTCCTCGTGAACATGGAATATCTCCGTTGAATGAAAGGGGATCGGGTGCGGCTACGGGCCCGCAGGGCGGACGGTAGACGGCACGGTAAGCCCTCTGGATTAATCAATAAATTGGCCGTAATAATACAAACTGTATGTTGAAAGCTTACAATGAGCCTTCGTGGTGGAATCGATAAACCTCAATCGCCTCGCCTATTTTGCCACCGTGGTCGACGCAGGTTCCTTTACCCGCGCGGCCGAGCGGCTTGGCATCACGAAAACAGTCGTCAGCCAACAAGTCGCTCGCCTCGAGGCTGAGCTGCGGACCACGCTTCTCGTGCGCACGACGCGAAGGGTCGAGCCGACGGAAGCAGGCCGTCTTCTGCATGCACGCTGCGTTCTGATCCTGCGGGATGTCGAAGAAGCGGTCGCCGAGGTTGGCGAGGCCAACGCCGAGGTGGCCGGTGTGCTGCGTGTTTCCGCGTCCAATGACTATGGCGCGATCGTGCTGGCCCCGATCGCCGCCCGCTTTCGCCAGAGATTTCCGGCCTGCGGCGTCGAACTGGTCATTTCCGATGCCATAATTGACTTGATCGGCAACAAGATCGACCTGTCCATCCGGGTTGGCTGGCTGGATGACTCCAGCCAGCAGGCGCGACGCATCGGCACCTTCCGGCAAATCCTGGTCGCGTCGCGGGATTTCGCGGCCGGGATCAGGGTGGACAAGCCGGAAGATCTTTCTTCCTTGCCGCTCGTTGCCAATGCCGTGCTTCGCAAGCCGTTCACCTGGAACTTCACCCGAGGCGATTCCGAGCCGCGCACCATCACCCTGCGCGAGGCGTTCTCCATCAACTCGACGCCCGCCGTACTGGAAGCGACGCTCGCCGGCGGCGGACTGGCAGTTCTGCCGGACTATCTGGTCGTCGACTATCTATCGCAGGGGCGCCTCGTCCACGTGCTCCCCGACTGGGCGCTGCCCTCCGGCGGCATTCACGTGGTCTATCCGGCGGCGCGCTTTCGCCCGCAAAAGGTGACGCAATTCGTATCCATGCTCACGGAGCATATC
>NZ_RZRW01000562.1:0-3698 GCF_003998745.1 Mesorhizobium sp. M7A.F.Ca.US.014.04.1.1
GGCGTATCCCGCTCCCGGCCCGCTGCGGACGTTGAGGTTGGTCGAGGTGTGAGCGCTGTAGGCGAAGGCCGCGGCGGACGTCCCGAACACCGCGGCCAGGATGGTCGCGGCCACAAGCAGAAAACGAAATCTCATCAGTCCCCTCCATTCGAATCCCGGCCGTTCATCTGCTTCGGCCAAGACTGCCCTGCAAGAGGAGCGGCCAAGCCAAGAAAAGTCAACAGGTGGGCGGCCGTAACCGTCCTGGCCAGCGGGACTGATGCCGGATTTTCCTTGGACATGGTTGAGGAATTTCGCGGTTGCCATTTATTGGCTCCTCAACATCCGCTAGCGTTACTCTCTTTCGACAATTCATCGCGGGCAAAGGTGGGATCCATGGGCAAAGGCAGGGTCGAGGCATTCACCGATGGCGTCGTGGCTATCATCATCACCATCATGGTGCTTGAGTTGAAAGTGCCGCATGGCGAGGATTTCTCCGCCTTGGTGCCGTTGTGGCCGATCTTCTTCTGCTACGTGCTGTCCTTCATCAATGTCGGCATCTACTGGAACAATCTGCACAACATGTTCCACACCGTTCAGCGGGTCGACGGGCGCGTGCTGTGGGCGAACCTCAATCTGCTGTTCTGGCTGTCGCTGATGCCGGTGACCACAGCCTTCATGGGCGAGAACCACTTTGCGCCGGTGCCGGTAGCAGTCTATGGCACCGACCTCGCGCTATGCGCCATCGCCTACACCATACTCGCCGCCGCGCTGCATCGCCTGCACGGCAATGATACCGCCTTTGCCAAGGCGCTGGGTAATGACCGCAAGGGGAAGCTCTCGCTGGCTGTCTATATCGTGGCCGTCGTGCTGACCTTCGTCAGCCAGTGGATCGGCGTCGCGCTCTATGTGCTGGTCGCGATGATATGGCTCGTACCGGATAGGCGCTTTGCGCGGGTGATCGAAAAGTAGTTGTCTTCACACATTTTCAAGGTAGAGCGCTGCACGGCTTTCCCAAATTGCCCTACTTGCGCATCGCTTTCAGTTTTTCCGCCACCGATGCGGCGAGGTCGGCATAGAGCTCCTCCAGCCGTTCCGCGGCCTTGATGATCGAGAAATCATGGCCGAATTTTTCCAGCGCCATGCGCAGTTTCTCGACGAACTCGGCTTGTTTCTCCAGCGCGGAAAAGAGTGTCTTCACCTGCGCTTCGCTGATGTCGGGATTGGCCAGCATCTGCGGCACCTCGCGGCCCATCTGGTCGCCAATGGCGGTCTGCTCCTTCAGAATTGCAACCCAGTCCGTCAATCAGGAACCTCCGTTTGTCCCCAGGCCTAAATCTCTTTTGCGGGGACAAAGGGCAACATGCGCAGCCTCGGCCGGACTGGTCAACCCGACAAGACGAGCAGAGGCTTGCACCGGCCCGTTCCGGCGCTAAGTTCGGCGCATCGAACAAGGAATCCATCGCCCATGATCACCGACGCCGAGATCCAGACCGCCCTGCCCGCGCTTGCTCCAGGCAATGCCGCCGTGATCACCGGCGCTGCCAGCGGCATCGGTCTGGCGGCCGCCAAGCGGCTTGCATTGCTAGGCATGAAGATCGTGCTGGCCGACATTGGCGGCGCGCGGCTTGACGACGCCTCGCGCGCCGCTTCCGCGCTTGCCGGCGACGATGCCGTGCTTGCCGTCGCCGCCGACGTTTCGAAGGCGGATGAGGTGGACCGCCTCGCCGAGAGAGCGTTCGGCGCCTTCGGCGGCGTGTCGCTGCTGATGAACAATGCCGGCGTCGGCGACAACCCCGGAAAGCCGTGGGAAAACCGCGATGCCTGGAAACGGCTGCTGGACATCAATTTCTGGGGCGTTGTGCATGGCGTGGAGGCCTTCGCGCCGCGCATGCTGGCCTCGGCCAGGCCGGGTCTGATCGTCAACACCGGCTCCAAGCAAGGCATCACCACGCCGCCCGGCAATCTTGCCTACAATGTCTCCAAGGCAGGAGTGAAAACCTTCACGGAAGGCCTGGCGCACGCGTTGCGCAACGAACCCGGCGCCCATGTCGCTGCCCATCTGCTGATCCCCGGCTTCACCTTTACCGGTCTGACCGAGGGTGCGACGGAAAAACCGGCCGGCGCCTGGACCGGCGAACAGGTTGTGGATTTCATGCTGGAATCCCTGACCAGGGGAGATTTCTACATCCTGTGCCCGGACAATGAGGCGGCCCGGCCGCTGGATGAAAAGCGCATGGCCTGGGCGATCGGCGACATCATCGAGAACCGCCCCGCTTTGTCGCGCTGGCATCCGGACCACAAAGGCAGTTTCGCAGCCTTCATGAAAGGCTGATCTTCAGGCCGCTTGCTTTTTCGACCCGCGCTTCTGTGCCACGGCCTTCTTCGCCGCGATGTCGGCGATCTGTTCGTCATGCCGCTTTGCCGCACGCTCGCATTTGGCGCGGATTTCCTCGACTTCGGATTCGGTCAGATGCTCGATGCCGATGAAGTGGTTGTGGCCCTTGCCGACCCGGATCAGTTCGTCGAGCTTGGCCTGGATCGCCGCGCCGTCGCGGTTCTGAGTGTTCTGGATCAGGAAGACCATCAGGAAGGTGATGATGGTCGTGCCCGTGTTGATGACAAGTTGCCAAGTGTCCGAAAAGCCGAAGAACGGACCGCTCACCCCCCAGGCGATGATGATGAGGCAACAGACGGCGAATGTCGGCGGCAGGCCGGCTATGCGGGCGACCCAGTTGGCAACCTTGGTGAAATGCTTTTCCATCTATCGAAATCCTCGACGCTGCGGCGCGATGAGAAACAATCAGCGACCGCTTCAGGTTCCCGATGCGAACAAATACCTCAGGTACAATTGCCTGCACGCATAGGGAGAATAGTCTGGAAAACACACCTTATGGGTTCAATGCCACAGTACTCCCGCAGGCAAGAGTGCCTGTTCCTTCCGCTTCACAGCGGTTTACCTCCAGCCCCTTCCGCTGCGCCACCCCCGCATGGCGGAAGGGGTTTCAGTCCGGAGAGCGCGGAGCATGGTTTCCCGAAAGCGCCGACCGGCAGAAGGACAGACGGTCGCTCCACTTTCCCGCAGATTGCTTGGCAGCGCCGGCCTAGGCCTGCTGATGGCCTGCGCGGCCGTGACCGCCAGGGCAGAACCATCAACAGCACCGGCTGCCGAAATAGCGACCGATCCGACAATCACCGGCAGTCTCGAAAGGCATTGGACCAACAACGCGCTGGACAGCGACCATGCGGTCAAGGACTGGTACACACTGTTGCGCGGTTCGCTGCAGCAGCAATGGGGCGACAACGACGCCAACGCGAAATTCAGCGCGGACTTCCAGGTAACGCATTACGACAAGACGTCGATCGAGGACGACCGCGGATTGTCGCTGTCGGCCGAGGCCTTCCGCCGGCTCGGCCCGGGCCTCGAACTGAGGGGATCGCTGAGCTATCGCGTCTCCAGCACCGGCGACAATCTGGATATCGGCCCGCTGACGCTGGGTACGCGCGAGTTCAAGCAGGTCTTCGGCGCCCAGACACAACTCGGCATCGACCTCGGCAACGCCACATCGCTGATCCTCGAGGCCGCCGACAGCTACGAAAAGCTCGGCGCGACGCATTTCCAGGAAGATCTCATCTTGCCGGCGAAGCTGCATGCCGACCGCAATCTCTTCCAGTTGGCGGCTCGGGTCACCCGGACAGTTGGCCAGCTTCCCTTCGGC
>NZ_RZRW01000563.1:0-3698 GCF_003998745.1 Mesorhizobium sp. M7A.F.Ca.US.014.04.1.1
CGGCCCCGGCCCGCCGCTCTTTTTTGTGCCTGACACGGTAATTGCGGTTAAGCCGCCTTTGCTTCCACTTCATGCAACGCGAAAGAACGTCCATCCGCGTCGAAGATATGCAGGTCCTCGCCATTGGCGCTCAGCCGCAATGTCGAGCCGCGCTTGACCTCGACATTGCCGGGCAGCTTGGTCACCAGCGGCAGATCGGCGCGGCCGATGTCGACATAGACAAGCTGCACCTCGCCGAGTTGCTCGACATAGTCGACCGTCCCCTCGAACAGATAGTCCGCGCCGCTGGCGATGATCAGGTCCTCCGGCCGCACGCCAAAGCTCACCGCAGCGCCCTTTGCCGAAGCCGGCGTCGCAATCGGCACGGTCGCCTTGCGTCCGCCGACATGGCTGACGACGGTCGGGTTTCCGGTCTTTTCGATGGTCGCCGGCAGGATGTTCATGGCCGGCGAGCCGATGAACTGGGCAACGAACAGATTGCCGGGCTTCTTGTAGAGGTCCATCGGCGTGCCGACCTGCTCGATATGGCCGTCCTTGAGCACCACGATGCGGTCGGCCAGCGTCATCGCCTCGACCTGGTCGTGGGTAACGTAGATCATGGTCGTGTTGGGCATCGATTCCTTGAGCTTGGCGATCTCGATGCGGGTGGCGACGCGCAGCGCGGCGTCGAGGTTCGAAAGCGGCTCGTCGAACAGGAACACCTTCGGATTGCGCACGATGGCGCGGCCGATGGCGACGCGCTGGCGCTGGCCACCCGACATCGCCTTGGGCAGGCGGTCGAGATATTTGGTCAGCTGCAGGATCTCGGCGGCCTGGCGCACGCGGCGGTCGATCTCGGCCTTGTTCTCTTTGCCGATCTTCATCGAGAACGCCATGTTGTCGTAGACGGTCATGTGCGGGTACAGCGCGTAGGACTGGAACACCATGGCGATGCCCCGCTTCGACGGCGGCACGTCGTTCACCACTTCGCCGGCTATTCTGAGTTCGCCGGAGGTGATTTCCTCGAGCCCGGCGATCGACCTCAGCAATGTCGACTTGCCGCAGCCCGACGGGCCGACGAAGACGATGAACTCGCCCGACCTAATATCGAGGTCGATGCCGTGGAGAATGTTCAGATTGCCGTAGGACTTCTTCACTTGTCTTAGCGTGACATCGGCCATTGGTTTCCTCCAGTGATTGGAAATTCAGTCGAGACGCCCGAACCAGGCGCCGTAGCCGCCAAGCTCGATGGAACCGCTGCTCGCCTGCCCCGAAAATCCGTGCCCGGGCAGAGGTTGCAGCGATCGGCCGCCAAGGTCAACCTTGGCCCGCCCGGCTCCCAGATTGAAGACGCAGACGATCTGCTCGTTGCCTGCGCGGCGCGTGAAGGCCACGGTATCTCCCTCACTTTCGATGAAGGTGATGTCGCCCTTGGCCAGCGCCGGATGGGCACGCCGGAAGCTGAGAAAGCGCCGGTAGTGCTCGAGCAGCGAAGCCTCGTCGCCCTGCTGGACATTGACCGCTTGCGCCAAATGCTTGGCCGGCACCGGCAGCCAGGGTTTTGCCTGGGAGAAGCCGCCATTCTTGGCGCCGCCGTCCCACACCATCGGTGTGCGGCAGCCGTCGCGGCCCTTGAATTCAGGCCAGAAGCGGATGCCGTAGGGATCCTGCAAATCCTCGAACCGAAGGTCGGCCTCGCCGAGCCCAAGTTCCTCACCCTGATAGATGCAGACCGAACCGCGCAAGGACATCAGCAGCGCCGAGATGACCTTGAGGTAGGCGGTCGGGTCGGGCTCATTGGCGGCCCAGCGCGAGGCCGGGCGCATTACATCGTGGTTGGAGAAGGCCCAGCACGACCAGCCATCGCTGGCGACCTTGCCGAAGGATTCCAGCACCGAGCGGACCTTGCCCGCGCTGATCTTTTCCGGCGCCAGGAAATCGAAGGAGTAGCACATGTGCACGCGCTTGCCGCCGGCGGTGTAGGCGGCCACCACTTCAAGCCCACGCTGCGAATCGCCGACCTCGCCGACCGCTGCGGTTGCCGGATATTCATCGAGCAGGGCACGGAACCGTTCGAGGAAGCCGAGATTCTCGGGCCGGCTCTTGTCGTAGAGATGGTCCTGGTAGTTGTAGGGGTTGACCGCCGGCGCGGTCTGGTCGTTGCGCTCTTCCGGCGGCAGCGGCGGGTTGTTTTCCAAGCCCTGGCTGTGGAAGTAGAAATTGATGGTGTCGAGCCGGAAACCATCGACGCCGCGCTCCAGCCAGAAGCGGGTGACGTCGAGCAACGCGTCCTGAACCTCGTGGTTGTGGAAGTTGAGGTCGGGCTGCTCGGCCAGAAAATTGTGCATGTAATATTGCTGGCGGCTGGTGTCCCATTGCCAGGCCGAGCCGCCGAAGATCGACAGCCAGTTGTTGGGCGGCGTGCCGTCCGGCCTGGCGTCTGCCCAGACGTACCAGTCGGCTTTCGGGTTGCTGCGGCTCGACCGGCTTTCCTTGAACCACGGGTGGTTGTCGGCGGTGTGCGACAGCACCTCGTCGATCATCACCTTCAAGCCCAACCTGTGTGCCTCGGCGGTCAGCGCGTCGAAGTCGGCCAACGTGCCGAACATCGGATCGACGTCGCAGTAATCCGACACGTCATAGCCGAAATCCTTCATCGGCGACTTGAAGAATGGCGAAATCCAGATGGCGTCCGCACCGAGTGCCGCGATGTAGGGTAGCCGCCCGATGATGCCCTTAAGGTCACCGATGCCGTCGCCGTTCGAGTCCTGGTAGCTGCGCGGATAAATCTGGTAGATCACCGCGCCCCGCCACCAGTCGCGATCGATGGCGAGGTCAGGCTTCGAGCTGGCCTTCAAAGCGGATTGCATCGTCTCAGCCTCCTTTCACCGAGCCGGCAAGCAGCCCGCGGACAAAATAGCGCTGCAGCGAGAAGAACACGATCAGCGGCACGATGATGGTCACGAAAGCCGATGTCGTCAGAATCTCCCAGTCGCCGCCGCGTGAGCCCAACAGCGCGTTGAGCTTGGCGGTCAGCACGATCTGGTCTGCCTCTGTGCCGAGGAAAACCATCGCCACCAGCAGATCGTTCCATACCCACAGGAACTGGAAGATGGCAAACGAAGCCAGCACCGGAAACGACAGCGGCAAGACGATCTTGACGAAGATCTCGAAATCGCTGGCGCCGTCGATGCGCGCCGATTCCATGATTTCGCGCGGCAGGCCGGCAATGTAGCTGCGCAGCAGGTAGATGGCGAAGGGCAGGCCGAAGCCGGTATGCGCCAGCCAGATGCCGAGATAGGTCTTCGACGGCATGCCGAAGAAAGCGCCGACGCCGTTGTAGAGTTTCAACAGCGGGATCAGCGACATCTGCAATGGCACCACCAGCAAGCCGATGATGACCGCGATCAGCAGCGCCCGGCCGGGAAACCGCATCCAGGCCAGCGCATAGGCGGCAAAGGCGGCGATCAGGATCGGGATGACGGTCGCCGGAATGGTGACGGTCAGGGAATTCATGAAAGACCGTCCGATGCCTTCGGAAAACAGCACGGTTTTGTAATTATCGGTGGTGAATTTCGGCGGCGCCGACGAAGCATAATAGACGCGCTGGCCGCGATCGCCTTCGAACGCTTTCGGGGACTGCATGACGAAGCTGCCGTCGGCATTGAGCTGCAAGGTCACGCCGTCGCCGAGATCGGCTGTGGTGCCGGCGGGATACT
>NZ_RZRW01000564.1:0-3684 GCF_003998745.1 Mesorhizobium sp. M7A.F.Ca.US.014.04.1.1
CGTTTCTCGGCGGCATTCTCGGTACGCTGATCGGCCAGGCCTTCAACGGCACGGTGACGCCGCTGGCCGCCGGCTTCTGCAGCGTCTCGGTCGCCGCGCTGCTGATGATCTTCATCGCCGAGCGCGGCAAGATGTTCCAGCCACAGAACCCGCCCGTTTCAGGGCACATCACCGACTTGCATTAGGACGCACCTTCAAGGGCTGCCGTGAACCGAGGGGCAAGCATGCGCCCCGCAATTGCTTCGCCCATGCTGTCCGAAAAGTGCAATGGCAGAGCGTCATCGAGTGCCCTGAGGATGGATGCCACGAAGGCCCGGCTGCGCTGGGCATCGGTTCCCAGATCGGAATATGTGGCGCGAGGTTTGCCGATCAGCGTGCCGTTGCGGCGAAGCGAGAACCGCAGCGTGAGGGACATGCCCGCGGTTCCGGGTGGCGGCTTCCAGCAGGCATAGATCGCGTCCGACATCTCCTTTATCGTGTCGACGGGATCGGTACTGCGACAGCTGCGCTCTTGCGACCTTGCTTCCAGGGAACTGGCGAACAGACCGGCGGCAAGAGCCGCCGCGACAAATGCAAACCGAGGTTTCATTCGAGAGCCTCCGGATTTGCGCGAGATTGTACTGCTTTCGGCTAACGCAGCAATCGATCCTACTGCGCCCAGAGCTCGCGGCGCAATTCGTGCCAGCTTTCCTTGTCTGGCGCGACAAGCAGGCCGCCGCCGAGATGCGAGGGCAGATAGGCGCTGCCGTCGAAGCGCGCCGCATGGCCGCCGGCCTCGGCATGGATCAGCACGCCGGCCAGGTGGTCCCACGGCATCAGCTTGTTGTAGACGACGAAGTGGGCATGGCCGCTCGCCAGCAGGCGGTATTCGTGCGCGGCGCAGCGATAGGCGAACTGCGACAGGATCTTGGTCTGGTTGCGCGCCAGCCGTGTCCGTTCCGGCTCGGCCATATATTGCCAGGAGACAGAGCCGGTCATCTCCGAGATCGGCGCGGGTACCGCTACATGCACCTTCTCGATGCTGCCGTGCGCATGCCGGATATGGCTGCCGGCACCCCTGGCGCCAATCAGCCAGTCCTTGCCGACGGGATCGTGGATGATGCCGGCGACGGTCTCGCCCTTGACCACGACCGCCAGCATGACGCCGAACAGCGGCACGCCGGAGGCGAAATTGAAAGTACCGTCGACCGGGTCGATGACGAAGGCCAGATCGGCATCGCCCAACCCGTTTAAAAGCGCTGGATTGTCGGAACAGGCCTCCTCGCCGACGACCATCGCTGAGGGATACCGCTCGCGCAGCCGCGCGGTGATCAGCCGCTCGGCATTGACGTCGGCTTCGGTCACCAGGTCGGCGGCCGACGTCTTCTGCCTGACATCGCCATCGCCCAACCGGCGAAAGCGCGGCATGATCTCGGCCAGTGCCGCCTCGGCCAGAATGCCGGCCAGCCAGTCGATCGCGGTGTCGTCAAATGTCATCGGCTTGCCTTGTGGTGAGGGTCTTGAGGGCAGCGAAATCGAACAGCTTTCTGTCGAGCAGATGCGATGGCCTGCTGTTCGACAGCGCGCGCAGCATCGTATCCTTGCGGCCCGGCATGCGCTTTTCCAGGTCCTCGAGCATCGCCTTCATGGCATTGCGCTGAAGACCTTCCTGGCTGCCGCAGAGATCGCAGGGAATGATCGGGAATCGCATGGCGGCAGCGAATTTTTCCAGATCGACCTCGGCGCAATAGCTCAAGGGCCGCAGCACCATGACGTCGCCTTCGTCATTGAGCAGTTTTGGCGGCATGGCGGCGAGACGCCCGCCATGGAAGAGGTTCATGAAGAAGGTCTCGAGAATGTCCTCGCGATGATGGCCGAGCACCAGCGCCGAGCACCCCTCCTCGCGTGCAATGCGGTAGAGATGGCCGCGCCTGAGACGCGAGCAGAGCGAGCAATAGGTGCTGCCCGCCGGCAGCTTGTCGGTGACGACGGAATAGGTGTCCTGATATTCGATCCGGTGCGCAATGCCGTGGCTGTCGAGATAGTCCGGCAGGATATGTTTGGGGAAATTCGGTTGGCCCTGGTCGAGATTGCAGGCCAGAAGATCGACCGGCAAGAGCCCGCGCCATTTGAGGTCGAGCAGCACCGCGAGCAGGCCGTAGGAATCCTTGCCGCCCGACAGCGCTACGAGCCAGCGCTGGCCGGGCTTGACCATCGAGAAATCCTCGATCGCCTGCCGGGTCAGCCGCAGCAGCCGCTTGCGCAGTTTGTTGAACTCGACCGAGGACGGCACGTCGGCGAACAGCGGATGGAAACCGCCTTCGCTGTCGGCGACCAGCGGATGGAAACCGCCTTCGCTGTCGGCGACCGGTTCGAGCGTTTCAATGTCTGGAAGCATGTTCATGGCATGTCGCTTTCAATGGCCCAGAGCGCCGGATTAGCGGACATGACCGACAAAGAAAAGGCCGCCTCGACGGGCGGCCTTCGCAGGATGTCGCAGAACGCGCTCGTTTAGCGCGAATAGAATTCGACGACCAGGTTCGGTTCCATCTGCACGGCGAACGGAACGTCCGCCAGGCCGGGGATGCGCGAGAAGGTCGCGACCATCTTGTTGTGATCGGCTTCGATGTAGTCCGGCACGTCGCGCTCGGCGAGACCGACCGCTTCCAGAACGATGACCAGCTGCTTGGACTTTTCGCGGATTTCGACGACATCGCCCGGCTTGCAGCGGTACGAGCCGATGTTGACGCGCTTGCCGTTGACGTTGACGTGACCGTGGTTGACGAACTGACGGGCGGCGAAAATGGTCGGCACGAACTTGGCGCGGTAGACGACCGCGTCGAGACGCGACTCGAGCAGGCCGATCAGGTTCTCCGAGGTGTCGCCCTTGCGGCGGTCAGCCTCTTCATAAACCTTGCGGAACTGCTTTTCCGAAACGTCGCCATAGTGCCCCTTCAGCTTCTGCTTGGCGCGCAGCTGCAGGCCGAAATCGGAAAGCTTGCCCTTGCGGCGCTGGCCATGCTGGCCGGGGCCGTATTCACGCTTGTTGACCGGGGACTTCGGGCGGCCCCAGATGTTTTCGCCGAGACGGCGGTCGATCTTGTACTTCGCGGATTCGCGCTTGCTCATCGCATTCCCTTTTCAAAACAACACACCCGGAACCTCATGGTCCGGGTGAAGGAAACGCGCCCTCCTCTGGCCTCCGTTTTCGAGACCTGACAGGGTTTTCCCACGCAACGCGGCGGAAAACCCACGGGACACGTCAGTTCAAACAAGATAGTAGAATTGGATTTCCACGCATCTTGCGCACATAAAGAAAACCACCGGGCATTGCGGCCCGGTGTTAGCGCGCTGATTAAACGGAGATTTAACCGGTGTCAAGCTTGTGGCTGGCGTAGGCCATGGCGACGATATAGCGTCTCTGGGTTGAGTACAGTGCCGGATGTGGCGGGAGGTTGCGCCAGCGGCATCAGGAAGGGACCGGAGCAGAGGAGCTACATTCGCATGAAGAAATTCTTCCTTACCCTGACAGGAGCCGCTGTGTTGGCGGGATCCATGGCGGTCATGACACCGGAGCCGGCTGAGGCCAGGCATTGGCAAGGGCACCGGCACCACCAGGCTTGCCGCATCGTGATCAAGAAGAAAATTATCTGGCGGCACGGCCACAAGAAGGTCATCCGCTACAAGATCAAGCAGTGCAGAGGG
>NZ_RZRW01000565.1:0-3677 GCF_003998745.1 Mesorhizobium sp. M7A.F.Ca.US.014.04.1.1
GCTACGCGCTGTTCCCGCATATGAGCGTCGAAGCCAACATCGCCTTCCCACTCAAGGTGCGCAAGAAACCGGCCGCCGACATCAAGCGCCGTGTCGGCGAGATGATCGAGCGCGTCGGTCTCAAGGGCCACGAGAAGAAACTGCCGGCGCAACTGTCGGGCGGCCAGCAGCAGCGCGTGGCGCTGGCCCGTGCGCTGGTGTTCGAACCTGGCGTGCTGTTGCTCGATGAGCCGTTCTCGGCGCTCGACAAGAGCCTGCGCGGCCAGATGCAGGCCGAGATGAAGCGGCTGCACCAGGAAGCCGGAACCACTTTCGTCTTCGTCACCCACGACCAGAGCGAGGCGCTGGCGCTGTCGTCGCGCGTTGCCATCTTCAACCACGGCAAACTGCTGCAGGTCGGAGCGCCCGACGAAGTCTACGACCGGCCGGACAACCGCTTCGTCGCCGAGTTCCTCGGCGAAATCAACATGCTGCCGCTGAAGGGCGTCAAGCCTGCCGGCAATGGCTCGACCGGCCTTTGCGAAGACCGCGCGGTCAGCATGGGCTGCAAGGCCGAACTCGTGCGCGGCGATGCCATCCGGGCGATCCGGCCCGAATACATGTCGATATCGGGCGAGGCGGCGGATGGCGAGAATGGCATCGCCGCTACCGCCACCAACTCCACCTATCTCGGTGCTGCGACGCGGCTCGACCTGACGACACGGCAAGGCGCCAAGGTTACCGTCTCGGTGCCGAACGAGGTGGCGGCCGCAGCGCTCAGCAAGGGCAATTCCGTCTGGCTCACCTGGCCGGCGGAAAAGGGTTTCCTCCTTCCGCATGGAGGGCAATGACGACGGTGTGGCGAGATGTCGCTCCACCGCTTTCCGGCACTATCAACAACAAAAAAGGGGAACTGACATGACACATGACAACAAAAAACAAGCCGTCGAGAGCCTGTCCGCCAGGGCAGGTCGCGGCGAGATCTCGCGCCGGCAGTTCACACAGCTGGCGGCACTCGTGCTGGCCGGCACGCCGATGCTGCTGCGCTCGACAGGTGCCTTTGCGCAGGCCAAGGAACTGGTGCTGGTCAACTGGGGTGGCGATGCCATCACCGCCTATGATGCCGCCTATGGCCAGGCCTTCACCAAGGACACCGGCATCGCCGTCAAGATGGACGGTTCGGGTCCGACCGAAGGCGCCATCGCCGCGCAGTTCAAGAGCGGCGCGCCGACCTGGGATCTCGTCGACGTAGACCCCTTCTCGGCCATCACGCTCGGCGCCCAAGGGGCTCTCGAGCCGATCGATTACAACATCGTCGACAAGAAGAAGATGCGGCCCGGCTTTGGTTGGGAATACGCCGCCTCGACCTATTTCTTCTCCTATGTCATCGCCTATGATTCCGAGAAGTACGGCAAGGACGCGCCGACCGGCATGGCCGATTTCTTCGACGTGAAGAAATTCCCCGGCAAGCGCTCGCTCTACAAATGGGGCGTATCGAGCTGGGAAGCAGCACTTCTGGCCGACGGCATCGCGCCGGCGTCGCTCTACCCGCTCGACCTCAAGCGCGCCCATGACAAGATCGCCGCGTTCAAGGAAAACGTCGTTGCCTATTGGGGTGGCGGCGCCGAAAGCCAGAGCGTGCTGCTCAATGGCGAGGCCTCGATGGCGATCGTCTGGTCGACGCGCGCTTCGCTGATCGAGCAGGATTCGGGCGGCAAGATCAAGTTCATCTGGGATCAGGGACTGATCTCGCCCGGTGCGCTGGCCGTGCTCAAGAACAACCCCGGCGGCAAGGACGCTGCGATGAAGTTCATCGCCAGTGCCCAGGACCCTGAAAAGCAGCTGGTCATGTTCGACAAGCTCGGCCAAGGTCCTGCAAACCCGGCGGCAGACGCGCTGATCACGGCCGACAAGAAGCGCATCAACCCGGTCGATCCCGAGAACATGAAGAAGCAGATCGCGCTCGACATGGACTGGTACGCCAAAAATTACGGGCCGGCGCTCGACGAATACACCAAGATCATCTCGGCCTGATCAGGGCCGGGATAATCGGGTGGACATGAGATCCTATCTCTCCGACAGGATGGGCGCGGCGCTGTTGATGGCGCCGCTGCTCCTGTTTCTTGTCCTGGCCTATGCCTGGCCGTTCCTCGGCGTCGTCAAATGGAGTTTTACGCTGCCGACGCCCGGCCTCGGCCAATATGAGGCGCTGCTCACCGACGATCTGGTGCAGTCGGTGTTCATCCGCACGCTGCGCATCGCGGCGGTCGTCACCGTGGTCTCGGTGGCCGCTGCCTACGCCATCACCGTCGTCTGGGTGCGTGGAACCCCGGCACAGCGCCTGATCGCCGAGTTCTGCATTCTCGTTCCCTTCTGGATTTCCGTGCTGACCCGTGCCTTCGGCTGGGTGGCGCTGCTCTCCAATCGCGGCCTGATCAACACGTGGCTGCAGGCGATCGGCTTCATCTCCGAACCGCTGGCGTTGGTGCGCAACGAATTCGGCGTCATCGTCGGCATGACGCACTTCCTCATTCCTTTCGCCGTTTTTCCGCTGGCATCGGCCATGCGCAGCCTCGACGACCGCGTGCTCCTGGCGGCGCGCGGGCTCGGCTCCAGCCGCATGCGCACCTTCTGGACGGTGTTCGTGCCGATGACGCGCTCCGGCATCATAGGCGCGGCGATGATCGTTTTCGTCTTCTCGCTCGGCTTCTTCGTCACGCCAGCGATCCTTGGCGGCGGCCGCAGCGTCATGATTGCCGAGCTGATCTATCTCAGGATATTCCAGAGCCCGGACTGGGGCTTGGGTGCAGCGATCAGCGTCGTGCTGGTGCTGTTCGTCGGCGCGCTGATGGCGCTCTTGTTCCGATATGTCAGACCGAAGCAGTTGATCTGATGCCGACCTACCGCCCCGGTCCCGTCTCGCTGATCATCGCCGCCTTCGTGGCGCTGTTCCTGCTGATGCCGCTGCTCGCCGTCATCCCGGTGTCGCTGACGCCGAGCCGCATGCTGGCCATGCCGTCGGGCGAACTGTCGCTGCGCCATTACCGGGCGCTGATCGAAGACCCGCGCTGGCTCCAATCGATTCTGCTCTCGATCCGCATCGGTGTCGTCAGCAGCGCCTTTTCAACTGTGCTGGCGCTGTGCTTCAGCCTTGGCGTCTGGATGTTCCAGCCGCGCTTCACCGCGGCCCTGGTCGGCTTCGTGCTACTGCCGATGGTGGTGCCGCCGGTGGTCTCGGCGATCACGCTCTACTTCTTGCTCACCTCGATCTCGGGTTTCAGCGCGTTCTTCGGCTACGACACCTGGCTTGGCGTCGCCATGGCCCATTCGGTGATGACCGTGCCCTTCGCCACGGTGCTGATGCTGGTCTCTCTCAGCCAGCTCGACCGCCGCATCGACCTTGCCGCGCGGGGCTTAGGGGCCACTGTGTGGGAGCGCGCCACCCGCGTCATCATGCCCAACATCAAGTTCGGCATCGTCACCGCCGCACTTCTCTCCTTCGTGCTGTCCTGGGAAGAAATCGGCGTCACCCTGTTCATCACCTCTGTCAACGCCATCACGCTGCCGCGGCTCATGTGGATGGGCTTGCGCGACAACATCGACCCGGCGATCGCGGCATTGTCGGTGATCCTGATCATCATCACCGTGCTGGTGCTGGCGGTGCGCAGTTTCGTGGCCAGGCAGCGCGGAGCCTAGAC
>NZ_RZRW01000566.1:0-3648 GCF_003998745.1 Mesorhizobium sp. M7A.F.Ca.US.014.04.1.1
GCCCGTCCGTCATCGTCGCGTCCGACACGTCGGGCATTCCGATCACCAAGCTGCAGGCGCATATCTCGCATCCCGAGCGGATGGTCGGCATGCACTGGTCGAACCCGCCGCACATCATCCCGATGATCGAGGTGATCGGCGGCGAGAAGACCGCGCCTGAAACCGTGGCTGTTATCCGCGATCTCATCCGCTCGATCGGCCTGCTGCCGGTGGTGGTGAAGAAGGACGTTCCAGGCTTCGTCGAGAACCGCGTGCTCTATGCGCTGCTGCGCGAGGCGGTCGATCTTGTCGAGCGCGGCGTCATCGAGCCGGAAGACCTGGACACCTGCGTGTCGTGGGGCATCGGCTACAAGATCGCCGTCATCGGCCCGATGGCGCTGCTCGATATGGCGGGGCTGGATATCTACAAATCCGTCTCGTCCTTCCTGAATGCCGATCTCTCCAACCGCGACGATGTGGCGCCGATGGTTCTGGAGAAGACGGCTGCGTCGAAATTCGGCATCAAGTCGGGCGAGGGCATGTTTGCCTACACGCCCGAGCAGACAAAGGCGCTGCAAGGTGAACGGGCGCGCAAGCTCGTCGCGGTGCGGCGCATCCTGGAAGGCCGGGAGTAGCCAATGTCACATGGTGCGCACAGGGCCAGCCGGTTTGAGGAGTTCCACCGGTCGGCTGTTTGTGTGAAGGGCGCCTTCGCCATCAAGATGGTGCGGGTGCGGCAGAAAACAGCGCGCGGGGCGACAAGCCATGCGCATTGAAACCATCCGAGCCGCCGGCGACAGGCCGGCCCATATCCGCCATGACGATCTAATCTCCGCCAAGGGCGTTTCGGTGGTCATGGCCCGTCAGCTGATCCTCAGGAACATCGATCTTTCGGTGCCAAAGGGATCATTCGTTTCCCTTATCGGTCCTTCCGGATGTGGCAAGAGCACCTTGCTCAAGGTGCTGGCCGGGCTGGTGCAGCCTACCCAGGGCAGCGTTTCGATCGCCGGGCTCGCGCCGGTCGAGGCGGCGCGCAAGCGGATGATCGGCCTCGTCTTCCAGGACGCCAACCTGCTCCCCTGGAAAAACGCCGTCGACAATGCCTCGATGCTGCTCGGCATCGCCGACAAGTCGCTCTCGCGCTCGGATCTGCGGGCGCGCGGGCAGGAGATGCTGGAACTGGTGGGGCTGGGCGACAGCGCCCACAAGCGGCCAAACGAGCTGTCGGGCGGCATGCGGCAGCGGGTCGCCATTGCACGGGCCCTGGCGCTCGATCCGGCGGTCCTGCTGATGGACGAACCGTTCGGCGCGCTCGATGCCATCACCCGCGATTCGATGGGCCAGTCGCTGCTGGAGATCTGGCAGCGGACCGGCAAGACGATCGTGCTCGTCACCCATTCCATCGACGAGGCCATCCATCTGTCGCGCCATGTTCATGTGCTGGGGATCAAGCCGGGACGGATCACCGAGAGCCTCGACATTGCGCTGCCTTACCCGCGCGACCTGTCGGTCACCGAAGATCCGGAGTTCGTCAGGCTGGTGGTCCAGTTGCGAACGATGCTGCGCTCCAGCCATCAACCGGGAGGCGCGTCTTGAGCGACCAACCCATAATCGACCTTTCCGAGCCGCGCCTCGCCTCCAGCTGGAGTGCGGCGACCGGCAGCTGGCTGCCGGCTGTCATCCTCCTGCTGGTGACGATCGTGCTGTGGGAAGCCGCGGTGCGGATCTTTGCCATATCCGCCTTCATCATTCCCGCCCCGTCCGAAATCGCGAAGTCGCTGGTGGCGCAATGGGGCACGCTGATGCAGGCGACGCTGGTGACGGCGGGCGAGATCCTGTTCGGCTTCCTGGTCTCGGTCGTGGTCGGCATTGCCATTGCGCTGGTCATCGTGCGCTTCGATTGGTTGGGACGCGCGCTGTATCCACTGGTGGTGCTGTTCCAGAACGTGCCGAAAGTCGCCCTCGCGCCGATCTTCATCCTCTGGTTCGGCTATGGGCTGGCGCCCAAGATCGGCCTGATCCTGGTCATCGCCTTCTTTCCGGTGACGCTCTCCATGCTGGCGGGCATGCAATCGGTCGACCGCTCGCTGCTGTCGCTGATGAATTCCGTCGGGGCCAGCCCGACGCAGATCCTGTTCAGGATCCGCGTTCCGCACTCGCTGCCGAACCTGATGGCCGGAACCAAGATCGCCGCCACGTTGAGCGTGATCGGCGCCATCGTCGGTGAGTTCGCCGGGGCGTCGGACGGTCTCGGCTACGTCATCCAGTTCGCGTCGACCCAGCTCGACACGGCGCTGGTCTTCGCAGCGCTGCTGCTCGTTTCCGTGCTTGGCATCGCCTTCTACTACGCCGCCGAAATCCTAGAACGCATCGTGGTGCCGTGGGCGCCGAAATTCAGCCAATCCTAGGCCCGCTCGATCAACCAAATTCATAAAAGGGAACAAAAATGCTGAGACGCTCACTTATCAAGGCCGCTACCTTCGCGGCGTTTGTCACGGCACTCGGCTTCTCCAGCGCGGCTCTGGCGGCGGACAAGGTCAACGTCCAGCTCGACTGGGTCGTGCGCGGCAATCACGCCATGTTCTTCGTCGGCAAGGAAAAGGGCTTCTTCGCCAAGAACGACATCGATGTGGCCGAGATCCGCAAGGGATCCGGCTCGCCGGACGCGATGCGGCTGGTGGGCAATGAGAACGCGGATTTCGGGTTCGGCGATCTTCCCACGCTTGCCGTCGCACGGTCGCAGAATGTCCCGGTCGTGGCGCTGGCAGCCGTCAATCAGCACTCGCCGCTGGGGATCATTTCGCTGGCCAAGACGCTGAAGCTCACCAAGCCGTCCGACCTCAAGGGACTGACCATCGGCATTCATCCGGCCGGTTCCACCTACATCTTCTTCAAAGGCTTCCTGGCCGCCAATGGCCTGACCGAAAAGGACATGACGCTGAACAGCGTCTCGCCTCCCTATGAAAGCTATTTGCTGCTTGGCCGGGTTCAGACGGTCGTCGGCTATATCGATGCGGAGGTTCCCGAACTGGAAGCGAAGGCCGGGGGCCCGGGCTCGCTCAGCATCATGATGGGGGCGGACTATGGGTGGAAAGCCTATGGCTCCGGCCTGTTCACCTCGCAGGCGATGATCAAGGACAAGCCGGACGTCGTGCGCCGCTTCGTCAAGGCATATAGGGAGGCCTTCGACTATGTCGTGGCTCATCCGGAAGAGGCCGCCGAGATCACCGCCAAGGCAGCGCCCGGCTATGCGGACAAGAAGGACGTACTGCTGGCGCAGATCAATGCCGACATCGCCTCGACGTTCACCAGCCCGGACACCAAGGAACACGGTCTCGGCTGGATGACGAAGACGCAGTGGGAGGAGACCCTAAAGACGCTGACGGACCAGGGCGTGCTCAAGGCGGCTCTGTCGGCGGACGACGTCTTCACCGACGCGTTCCTGGCAAAGGAATAAGAGGCTCGCGATGTTCGAACGGACGCGGGAATGAGCGCCTACCGGCAGGCCAGGCTGTCCTGCGCCATGGCGCAGGACACATCGCGCTCGCCTTTCGCCGCATCGGTGCGGTCGAGCGTGATCTGCACGCGGGTGGCATATGCTCGGCTCGCCAGACCGCACCACAGCCGCTCGACGGGCAGGTTCTCGCGCTTGTCGTTGAGGATCGTGAA
>NZ_RZRW01000567.1:0-3640 GCF_003998745.1 Mesorhizobium sp. M7A.F.Ca.US.014.04.1.1
GCCGCGTTGGCCGCAGCCACAGTGGCTGTGATCGCGGCCATCGTGCTGCCGGCCTGGCTGGGCAGGACGTCGCTCCTTGCCCAGCCGATCGGCCAGCGGCGCACCATCCAGTTTGCCGCCGCCGCAGCGGCACTGGCCTGCGCGACCATCATTCTGGCTCTCGGACGTCTGCCGGATACGCCGCTGCTGGACTTCCCTGCCCTGCAAGGCCTCAATCTGAGAGGCGGCCTGCGTATCCCTCCGGAGTTCGCCACCCTCGCCATCGCCATCGCCATCTATGGCGGCTCCTACATTGCGGAGATCGTGCGCGGAGGCTTCAAATCTGTCGGCACCGGCCAGGTCGAGGCAGCCCTTTCCTTGGGCCTTAGTCCCTGGCGGGTCTTCACGCTGGTGCGGCTGCCGCTGGCGCTGCGTGCCATGCTGCCGATCCTTGCCAATCAGTATGTCTGGCTGATGAAGGCGACGACGATGGGCATCGCCGTGGGCTTCACCGACTTCTTCATGATTGTGGCGCTGACGATCAACCATTCCGGGCAAACCCTCGAAGCGATCGGCATCCTGATGGCAGGCTTCCTCGCCATCAACCTCAGCCTTGCCGCCGTCTTCAACCGCATCAACAAGGCAATTGCCCTCAAGGGCAATCAACTGAGGGGCTGAGAGATGGAGATGGTCATTGTCGCTCCACCCGCTCCCGGCAGGCTTGAGGATCTGAGGCGACGCTTCTTCGCGACGCCGCTTCAGGCGGTGGTGTCGCTGGCCTGTCTGACGATCATGGTCTTCCTGGTCTGGAAGCTGCTGAATTGGGCGGTTTTCTCGGCTGTCTTCACCACCAGCGGCGGGCCGGAAGCCTGCCAGGCGACAGCGGGAGCCTGCTGGTCGGTCATCGCAGCGAGATGGCGGATCATCTTCTTCGGCCTCTATCCCTACGAGGAACAATGGCGCTCGGCGCTGGCCTGCGTCGCCGTTGTGGTGATGACGGTGCTGAGCTGTATCCCGGCGTTCTGGACGGGCCGCCGGATCGCGCTGGTATGGGGAGCCGGAACAGGCCTTTTCTACCTATTGATGAAAGGCGGCGTGCTTGGCCTTGCCCATGTCGGCGAGGAAGCCTGGGGCGGGCTGGCGCTGACCCTGTTCATCTTCGTTACCACCTGCCTGATCGGTTTCCCCTTGGCGATCTGCCTGGCCTTGCTACGCCGGTCGGAGCTGCCCTGGATTTCGCGGACCACCGGCCTCATCATCGACGGGGTCCGGTCGCTTCCGCTGATATCGATCCTCTTCACCTTTGCAGTGGTTCTGCCGTTCGCGCTGCCGCAATGGCTGCAGGGCGATAAGCTTTACCGCGTGATCCTCGGCTCCGCTCTGTTCTTCTCCGCCTATCAGGCTGAGATCGTGAGAGGCGGCATGCAGGGCGTTGCGACAGGACAGGAGGAGGCTGCCATGGCGCTCGGCATGCGCTACTGGCAACGCATCAGCCGCATCCTCCTGCCTCAGGCAATGCGCAACGCGATGCCGGCCACGATCAACCAGTTCGTCATCTCGTTCAAGGAGACCTCGCTGGTGGTCATCGTCGGTTTCTTCGAGATCCTGGCTTCCGGCAATGCCGCCTATGGCACCGGCGAATGGCGCTTCGCCTATGTCGAAGTCTATGCCTTCATCGCCTTCATCTACTTCATCTTCGTCTTCAGCCTATCCCGCTATGGCGCCTTTCTCGAGCGCCGCATGTCGGTCAGCGAACGGTAAGGAGGCGTGCAGGTGATCTCAACCAATTCGACCGGTGAGCCGGCGCTCCGCATCGAAAACCTCGACAAATACTACGGCACGTTCCAAGCACTGCGCGGGATAAACCTTTCCGTACAACGGGGCGAAAAAATCGTCGTCTGCGGACCCTCCGGCTCCGGCAAATCGACGATGATCCGCTGCATCAACCGCCTCGAACAGCACAATGGCGGCCGCATCGCGGTGCTCGGGACCGAGCTCAACGACGATGTCGGCAATATCGACGAGATCAGGCGTGAAGTCGGCATGGTGTTCCAGCACTTCAACCTGTTCCCGCACATGACGGTGCTGGAGAACTGCATGATCTCCCCGATGATCGTGCGCAAGCAGCCGCGGGCGCAAGCCGAGGCAACCGCCCGCCACTACCTGGAGAAGGTGCGCATTCCCGAGCAGGCCATGAAATATCCCAGCCAATTGTCCGGCGGTCAGCAGCAGCGCGTCGCCATTGCACGCGCACTTTGCATGCAGCCGCAGATCATGCTGTTCGACGAACCGACCTCGGCGCTCGATCCGGAAATGGTTTCCGAAGTGCTTGACGTCATGGTCACGCTTGCCTCGGAAGGCATGACGATGATCTGCGTGACGCATGAGATGGGCTTTGCGCGTCGCGTGGCGGACCGGGTGCTTTTCATGGACGGCGGCGAGATCCTCGAAGAAGCGCCTCCGGACGAGTTCTTCACCTCTTCCCGCAACGAGCGCACTCGACAATTCCTGTCGCAGGTGCTGGGTCATTGATTGGAAGCAACGATCCGGGACGTGTCGCACGGCACGCCCTCAGCTAACTCGGGTAAATCAATGACCGATCCCGCCACCGCGCTGCACGAGATTCTCGGGCCGAAAGGCTGGCTTTCGGGCCGGGATGCCGAGCCCTACCAGCGCGATTGGCTCAATCGCTACGGCGTCGCACCTCTTGGCGTTGCCAGGCCCGCGAATACGTCGCAGGTTGCCAGTGTCGTCAAACTATGTCGCGAGGCCGGACTGGCAGTCGTGCCGCAAGGCGGAAACACCGGGCTTTGCGGCGCCGCCGTCGCCGAGCAGCCGAATGCGGTGATCGTCTCGCTGTCACGCATGACGGCGATCGGGAAGCCGTATCTGGACAGCGGATCGATCGTCGTCGAGGCGGGTGTCGTGCTGGCCACGCTGCACGAGGCGCTGGAGCCGCATGGGCTGATGTTTCCAATGCATCTGGGCGCAGAAGGCAGCGCCAGGATCGGCGGCCTGATCGGCACCAATGCCGGCGGCAGCCAGGCTTTCCGATACGGCATGATGCAGGATCTCGTCCTGGGTCTCGAAGTCGTGACGCCTGATGGCGGGATTTGGGACGGACTGCGCGCGGTGCAGAAGGACAATGCCGGCTATCAACTGCGCAAGCTGTTCTGTGGCGCTGAGGGCACGCTCGGCATCGTCACGCGCGCGATCCTGCGGCTCTACCCCAAGCCTCGGCAGCAAGCGAGCGCCCTTCTGGTCCTGCCCGACTTTGCCGCCGCCGTTTCGTTCGGCGCCTTCCTGCGCGGCGAGGCCGGGGAATTCCTGACTGGCCTCGAGTTCTTCTCCGATGTGGGCCTGCGATTGGCGCTCAAGCACGTGCCCGACCTTGCCTACCAACTGGAGACACGGGGCGACGTCTATCTGCTGGTCGAACTGGCATCGGGGTCGTCACGCGTTCCCCTGGACGAGATCCTGGCTTCGGCTCTGGAATGGGGCATGGAACAGAGCCTGGTTAGCGACGGCGCGCTGGCGGCGACAGGTGCGCATCGCGCACAATTCTGGCGGCTGCGCGAGGAGCAACCGGAGGGACAAAGGCTGGAAGGCGAGCAACTCAAGCACGACATCTCCGTACCTCCAGGAGCAATCGCCCGTTTCG
>NZ_RZRW01000568.1:0-3625 GCF_003998745.1 Mesorhizobium sp. M7A.F.Ca.US.014.04.1.1
CAGCGTGCTCAGGCTGCGCATTCCGCACCAGCCGCCGCCACCGCTCTATTCGGTCAGCCGCGGCACCAAGGTGCGTGTCTTCGTCGCCCTGCCGGTCGCTGTCGACGGCCAGGTCGCCGGCGTCGTCTATGTGTCGCGGACGCCCAACAACATCATCAAGCATCTCTATGGCGAACGCGGCAAGGTGACGTTGGCGGCGATCGCCATTCTCGGCGGCACGCTGCTCATCGGTCTCATCTTCCTGCGCACCGTCAGCCGGCCGATCTATGCGCTGATCGACCGCACCGAGCGCATCGCCGCCGGCGACCGCACGGCGATCCGGCCGCTCGACCACCACGGCACGCGAGAGATGGCGGAGCTGTCCGCAGCCTTCCTCGACATGGCCGAGAAGCTTCAGGCACGGTCGGACTCGGTCCAGACTTTCGCCACACATGTCTCGCATGAGCTCAAATCGCCGCTGACGGCGATCCAGGGCGCGGCCGAATTGCTGCGCGATTCCGGTGGCGCGATGGACGATGCGGAGCGGCGGCGTTTCTCCAACAATATCGTCACCGATGCGGGGCGGCTCAATCTGCTGGTGCGGCGCCTGCTCGACCTGGCGCGCGCCGAAAACCTGGCGCCGAGCGGCGAAAGCACATCGCTCGGTGCGGCACTGTCGCTGCTGCCCGTCGATAGCAGGCTCACGGTTAGCATCGGGGCCGGCGGCGACATCAGATTGCGCATATCGGCCGAGAACGCGGCTATCGTGCTGGCCAATCTCATCGACAATTCGGCCAGGCATGGCGCGACGCAGGTTTCTGTCTCCGCTACGAGCGCCGGCGGCAAGGCGAGCATCCTGGTCAGCGACGACGGTGCCGGCATTTCGCCGAGCAACCGGGCGCGCATTTTCGAGCCGTTCTTCACCACGCGGCGCGAACAGGGCGGCACCGGCATGGGGCTTGGCATCGTGCTGGCCCTCCTGAAAGCGCATGATGGTATGATCGCGCTGGTTGACAGCGAGCGCGGCACGCGCTTCGAGGTCATTCTGCCGGTGGCGTGAAGGACACTATCGGCCGGATCGGAGAGAACATGCGCTACGACATCGTCATCATCGGCGGAGCCATCGTCGGCTCCTCGGTCGCCTATTACCTGCGTGAGCAAGGGTTTTCCGGCACGATCGCGCTGGTCGAGCGTGATCCGCAATTCGCGCATGCGGCAACGACGCTGTCCATGGCCTCGATCCGCCAGCAATTCTCGATCCCGGAAAACATCCGCCTGTCGCAGTTCACGCTGAAGCTGTTCCGGCGGCTGAAGGAAGAGTTCGGGGATGACGCCGATATCGGCTTTCGCGAGGGCGGCTACCTCATCCTTGCCGGCGAGGACGGCTTGCCGATCCTGAGGAGCAATCACCAGGCGCAGATGGCCGAGGGCGCCGACATTGTGCTGGAGGACGCGGATCAGCTGGTGCGCCGGTTCCCATGGCTGTCGACCGAGGGCATTTCAGCCGGCGCCTATGGCCGCACCGGCGAAGGCTGGTTCGACGCGCATGCGATGCTGACGCTGTTCCGCAAGGCGCTGCGGCAGAAGAAAGTCGATTTCATCGCCGCAGATGTCACCGGCATCGCGCGCGATGGCAACCGCGTCACGGGAGTGAGCCTGGGCAATGGCGAGACGCTGGAGGCTGGCATCGTCGTCAACGCCGCCGGCCCTAACGCCGGCAAGGTGGCTGCCATGGCCGGGCTCGAGCTGCCGGTCGAGCCGCGCAAGCGCAATGTCTTCGTCTTCGAGGCGCGCGAGAAATATGCCGACATGCCGCTGCTGGTCGATCCCTCCGGCATCTATGTCCGTCCGGAAGGCTCGGTCTACCTCACCGGCGGCGCCGAACCGGAGGAAGGCGACTGCGCACCCGATCCCGGCGACTTCGAGGTAAACTGGCCACTGTTCGAAGAGGTGATCTGGCCGGTGCTGGCGACCCGTATTCCCGCCTTCGAGGCGATCAAGCCGACCCGTGCCTGGGCCGGCCACTACGACTACAACACGCTCGACCAGAACGCGGTGATCGGTCCGCATCCCGACGTCGGCAATTTCCTATTCGCCAACGGCTTTTCCGGCCACGGCCTGCAGCAGGCGCCAGCAGTGGGCAAAGCGCTGGCCGAGCTGATCGTGCATGGCGGTTATCGCACGGTGGATTGCTCGGCGTTCGGGTATGAGCGGGTGGCGGAGGGAAGGGCGTTCCGGGAATTGAATGTGATTTGAGCGGGCGAAGGGAAGGTCCTTTTTGACGCTGGCGCGAAGGATCGCCACGGTTGCGGAAGAGTATTTCGAGCGAGCCTCAGCCCTTGCGGTCGAACCAGAAGGCGTCGGCCATGCGCTTCATGCCGATACGTTCGTAGAAGCCGACGGCATCGGGCATGGAGATCAGGCTGATGGCGACCGATGGTCCAAGCTGCCGGCGCGCCTCGTCCATCAGGCCCTTGCCGATGCCGAGCCCCTGTGCCGATCGGGAAACGGCGAGTTCGGAGATGTAGCAGACCCAGGAGAAGTCGGTGATCGCCCTGATGACGCCGATCAGCGGCTTGCCCTGAATATCAAGGCGCGCGGTCAGCACCAGATTGGCGCCCGACAGCATCGCCCGCAGCCGCGCTTCATCATCGATCGGCCGTGTCTCGCCGAGGCCGGATTCGACCAGCACGCGACGGAATTCGGCGATGTCGAGCGCGGGTTCTCTTTCGTAGAGGACGTGTGCGTTTTCTGCCATGGCCGCCAGATTGCACCATCGGGCTGGCTTGTGCCACCATGCACGAACAGTTGCCTTTTATTTGCCGCCGGCTTTGTGTAAACCGGGCCTCAGCAAATTCCCCCGCAACGAAAACACGGGCAAAAACCATGGAAAAATTCACCAAGCTCACCGGCGTCGCCGCTCCGATGCCGATCGTCAATGTCGACACCGACATGATCATCCCGAAGGATTATCTCAAGACGATCAAGCGCACCGGGCTCGGCACCGGCCTGTTCGCCGAAATGCGCTACAAGGACGACGGTTCGGAAAACCCGGATTTCGTGCTCAACAAGCCGGCCTACCGCAAGGCGCAGATCCTGGTCGCCGGCGACAATTTCGGCTGCGGCTCCAGCCGAGAGCATGCGCCGTGGGCGCTGCTCGACTTCGGTATTCGCTGCGTCATCTCGACCTCGTTCGCCGACATTTTCTACAACAACTGCTTCAAGAACGGCATCCTGCCGATCACCGTCAGCCCCGAGGATCTCGAGAAGCTGATGGACGACGCCTCGCGCGGCTCCAATGCCACGGTGTCGGTAGACCTCGAAGCCAAGGAAATCCGTGGGCCGGATGGCGGCGTGGTCAAATTCGACCTCGACGACTTCAAGCGGCACTGCCTGCTCAACGGGCTCGACGATATCGGCCTGACCATGGAGAAAGCCGGCGCCATCGCTTCGTTCGAGAAGCGCAACGCCGAACAGCGCCCCTGGGCCTGAGCGGCGCGCTCCGGACGGGTGGATCTGGCCTTTCGGGCCGGTTCGCGGCGACTGAGTGGAGGGACAGTCATGACACGTTCGCTTCTTGCCGGCCTTTGCGGGCTGGCCTTGTTGCTGGGGCAAATCGCCAGCGCGTCTGCGCAGACCCAGACGC
>NZ_RZRW01000569.1:0-3620 GCF_003998745.1 Mesorhizobium sp. M7A.F.Ca.US.014.04.1.1
ATACATGAGCGCCGAGGCGGCCTGCCCGCGGTCCCAGCCGGCAGCCTCGACCTTGCGGAGCAGGGCGTCGAGATGCGGAGCCAGCATATCCCTGCATTCCTGTTCGTAGGCGGTGCTCATCGCCGGATGCCGCGGTGCGCCGATGGTCAATGCCTTGGCCATGTCCGTTTCCCCCTTTGAGGGAGCAACGCTATACCGTCGGCCGGCAAACCGAAAATCGCTCCTTGCCGTCGGTGTGAGGCTTCGAAGCCTGCTTCGACCCGCGGCAAGCGCCCTGTCGAGAAAAATTGGCCTGGTGTGTCGGATCTGGCGTCCGTCGCGCGTCCTAGGAGCGAGCAACCTGCAAAGCTGGAGAACGAGCATGTCGTCGCAAATCACTCAATCGCCGTGGCAGACCGCGGCCCTTCTCATCGCCCGGCTGATCTTCGCCGGCGTCTTCCTGATGGCGGTGACGTTCAAATTCATGGGCATGGCGGCCACCGCCGGCTATATCGCCGCCGCCGGCTTTCCGTTTCCGCTGTTCCTGGCCTGGTGCGCGGCGATCCTGGAAGTCGCGCTGGTGCTGTGCTTCCTGACCGGCGCCTTCTTCACGCAGGCGGCCCTTGTCGCCGCCGCCTATGTGCTGTTCCTGGCCCTTGCCTTCCACGGACCCAGCCACTGGGCCGGCAACCAGGCCGAGTTCGGCTTCTTCATCGACCATTTTTCGTTCCTGGCCGGACTGCTGTTTGCGGCGGTGCATGGACCGGGCAAGGTGCTTTCGCTCAATTTGGGATGGCCGGGCAGGGCTTGAGGCGAGGGCAGTGGGCCACCGCGGACGCATGCCGGCCCGCCGGCACCGTTCACAGCTGGTCGTTGTAGGGTTCCTTTATCTTGCCGACCATGCGGGCCAGCTTTGAGAAGGACGGCAGCTCCGCCTCCGGCTGGCACTGGTTGGCGAGTTCCAGCAGCCGGATCGGAAAGTTGACGGCGTCGCGGCTGGATGCGGACATGCCTTCGGATCGTTCCTCGTTGGTTTCGCCGGCCTCGGTCTTGCGCAGGGCCAGGTCGATTTCCTCCGCCGTCAGCACCCCCTTTTGAACCAGGAGACGATTGATCGAGGCGACGGCCATCAACAGGCCTTCGAGTTGCAGGTTGGCGACATTCATGGCGATTGCTCCCGTGGCTGGGGTTGAAACGCACGAGCGGCATTTCCGCTCCAGAAAGGCTGCGGGCGAACGCCTATTCCTGCGTCAGCCGTTCGCCATATTCGCGCCACAGCGCCTTGACCTCCAGGTTGCCGAGGCTGCCGATCGAAACATCCCCACAGCTGATGGCGACGGCGCCGACGTCGTATTGGGGGTAGGCGTTGGCGACGAAACGGATGGCTTCGCCCAGCGAACGCACGCGGATGACTGGATCGGCCTGACCCTGGCCGGTGCTGCACACGCCGGAAACCGTGGCTGGTGCATGCCGCATCCTGAACACGGATGCCATGGCTGGTCTGTCCATCGTCCTCTCCCACAAGGCCGTGCGACGGGAATCATTCCATGAGCTTCGACGAATGATTTCACACCTGCCGGCTTATGACCAGCCGCCGGCAAAAGCAGGGTTTTACGCGCTTTGCCAGCGTCGCTCAGCGCGGGAGTTTCGACCAGACTAGGAATTTTTTCTCAGAAAGTGGTTGACGGGGTGAGTGCAGCTTCGCCTTCCAGACGCTGAACCCTGTGATCGGCACCGACGACATTGTGCTGTCGTTCTACCAGTCCGACGACACAGTCGGGGATATCCAGGCAGCCGCGCAAGGCATCATCGACCAGGCCCAGGCCGCTGCGGACGTAGCGACGGGCGCCATGACAACCGTGCTCGATCCGCAATTCGCGACCAAGGCGACGGCGGAGGCATTTTCCCCACCGATAGCACCCACATACATCCGCACCGCCTTCTACGACAGCTCTCAGGTGGCAGGCAGTGGCGCTGTGTACCGCAAGAATGGAACGAATGTCGGGGATTTGGTGATCATGCTGAGCGATGGCATGACGAAGACAGGCTATACGCTCGCCTCGACCCCGGTGACGGCATCAATGCTCGGGGCGCGTGGTAACGGTACAAATGCCACGGCTGCTATCAGTGCACTGCTCGCGGGCAGCTATCCGCATGTGCTGATTGACGGCTCCTACCAGACCGACGGCAACCATACGATCTCGACAGCGAAGAAGCGCGTCGAATGCCTGGGCGGCTCTGCCCTGATCCTGCGCGCGCCAGTCGGTGCCGTTACCGGCCACCATCCCGTCATCGATATCGCTGCCGATGACGTCCTGATAGACGGGGACCTCACGATTGATGGTGGATCACATGCCGGCTACCAGGCTTCTATCGGTATTCGCGTCGGCCTCTCCACTGGTGCACGCCGGAAGCGGCCGACAATCCGCGGCGTGAAAGTCCGCAATCTCGGCCTTGCCGGTGTGATGGCGCTCTGTGTCGACAGCCCGACGATTGAGGACATTGACGGCTATAACATCGTCACGCCAACCGGCGGCGAGTTTGGCGACACGGTTTACGTGGCCGGCGTCCGCAAGCCGATCGTGCGCAACATCCGGTCGGCGAAGTGCAAACGCGACGGTGTCGTGTTGACCTATACGGGGAATCTAAACACCACCGACGTGTTGGTCGACGGGGTTTTCGCCGATGCACATCTCGACAGCCCCTCCGCCGGTGTCTGGGTGGAGATGACCGGTGCGCGAGATCCGCGAGGGATCATAACTAACGTGGTGGCGAATGACTGTCTGATTGGCGTAGCTGCGACTGACGCCAACAGCGAGATCGTCATTTCGAATGTCAAGGCAATCGGCAACCGGCTCTCCGGTAGTTCTGCCGGTAACGTCTTCGGCGTTCAGATTCAGTCGGGCCGGCTCGATAACTGGTACATCGATCGCTACAACACAGCCCTGCAATTGGAACCAAACGGCGAATATCAGTTCGCCCTCAGCTCGCAAGTTGGATCGTTTGCGATTAGCGAAACGGTCAGCGGCGGCACCTCTGGCTCGACCGGAACCCTGCGGTTCCAACATTTTGAAATCGTCATTACCGGTTCAACCCTCGACTATGAACTCGGTGAGACGGTGACAGGCGGTTCATCCGGCGCGACGGGCATCTTGGTCGACTTCTTTGCCAACGTGCTGAGGGTCTTGCCGATAAGCGGAACGTTTCAGGCCGCTGAAACAATCACTGGAGGCACCTCTGCGATTGCCAAAACGGCAAACAGCGCGACCCAGCGCATCTATGTGCGCGGTTCGGCCGGCATCTTTCGGGCTGGCGAGACTATCACGGGCGGAACGTCAGGTGCCACAGCCGTAATCGCCGCGCCCTACCAGACGCCACTTGCGATCGGCCCGGGCACGTTGATGAACTGCTCGACCGACGCCATTGTCGTTGCGAACGTAGTGACACCGGCGAGCCTTAGCCTTTCTGGCATCAGGGGAAACACCCAGTCGCATGGCGTCCGGTTCAATCTTTCGGTGGGCCAACGGCTGCGCAAAGCCAGTCTCAGGGACATCGCCCTGAAGAACCCGACCTCCATTGGCGTTGCCTTTCGGGTAACCACCGGCGGCGCGATAGACGAAATGCTGGTCGATGGCTTTGAC
>NZ_RZRW01000570.1:0-3619 GCF_003998745.1 Mesorhizobium sp. M7A.F.Ca.US.014.04.1.1
AGGCCAGGCCGCCGCCGAGCGCTGGTCGCGGCTCGATGACGGAAATCGACAGGCGCTCCGATTGAGGTGCCCGCGCCAGATGCCAGGCCACCGCCGCGCCGGAAAAGCCGCCGCCAAGGATGGCGACGCGCAACCGGCGGGCCGGAGGGAGCGCGTTCACGAGGCGCTGGCGAGCGATTTCGGCCGGTGGTCGCCGGCGATGGTCTCGCCGAACGGACCGGTGTTGACGGACGAGCCGGCGGCTTTTACCGGATGGTCGGTCGGCAGTTTCGGCAGCACCAGTTCGCCGAAGCGATAGGCTTCTTCCAGATGCGGATAGCCGGACAGGATGAAGGTATCGATGCCGAGGCGCCGGTACTCGTCGATGCGCTCGGCGATCGTGTCGGGGGCGCCGACAAGGGCAGTACCGGCACCGCCGCGCACCAGGCCGACGCCGGCCCACAAATTGGGCGCGATCTCGAGCTTGGCACGATCGCCGCCATGCAATGCGCTCATCCGCGCCTGCCCGACCGAATCCATGCGCGCAAAGACTTTTTGGGCCGAGGCGATCGTCGTGTCGTCGAGGCGGCTGATCAGCCTGTCGGCAGCGGCCCAGGCCTCCTCGGTGGTTTCGCGGGCGATGACATGCAGCCTAATGCCGAAAGAGAGCTTGCGGCCGGCCTTCTGCGCCAGTTCACGCACGCTGTCCAGCTTGCGCTCGACATCGGCGGGCGGCTCGCCCCAGGTCAAATACTTGTCGATCTCCTGCGCCGCCACCGTCGACCCGGCATCGGACGAACCGCCGAAATACAGCGGCGGGTAAGGCGTCTGCACCGGCGGAAACAGCAGCCTTCCGTCCTCGATGTGGAAATGCTTGCCGTCATGCTCGACCGTCTCGCCGCTCAGCACCCGCTTGTATATGCGCAGGAACTCCTGCGTCACCTCATAGCGTTCGGCATGCGACAGGAAAATGCCGTCGCCCTTGTTCTCCAGCGGATCGCCGCCGGTGACGACGTTGATCAGCAGGCGGCCATTGGAGATGCGGTCCAGCGTCGCAGTCATGCGCGCGGCCAGCGTCGGCGACTGCAAACCGGGCCGCACAGCGACAAGGAAACGCAAGCGTTCGGTCATCGGCACAAGAGCCGATGCGATCACCCAGGAATCCTCGCACGAGCGGCCGGTCGGCAACAGCACGCCATAGTAGCCGAGCGTGTCGGCCGCCTTCGCCACTTGCGTCAGATAGGGCAGATCGACCGATCTGCCGCCCTCGGCCGTGCCGAGATAGCGGCTGTCGCCATGCGTCGGCAGAAACCAGAGCACCTTGATACGGTCTGGAATGTGCTTGCTCATGGCCTGTCTCCCGTCGCCTGACGGAGGCGGCCGGAGATGCCTGCTTTGGTTGACGGCGAGCGCAAAAAGGTAGGCATGGCGTGGTCCTGTCCGGGTGGAAACCAGATCGCCAGTGCAGATTGCTTATTCCACAAACTCTGTAGAGTTAGTTTATTCCAATTCCGTTGCCGCTATTAGAATTTCTCTCCCCAAGAAATCGGCGGCGAGGCCGACCCGAGTGCAGCGGGCCGGCCTTCCTGCATCAGAACGCTGGTTCGACCGCGTTGACGTTGTCCTTGGTGACGACTGTCAGCGGGATCGGCAGCCGGTCCTTGACCTCCTTGCCCTCGATGATCTCGGCCATCGTGTTGATCGCCAGGCGGCCATCCTCGACGGGCGACTGGACGATGGTCGAGTACATCTCATTGGTGCGGATCGATTCGAACGCATCCTTCTGGCCATTGATGCCGACGATCGGCGGTGCGGCCTTGGAGGGGTTCGCCTCTTTCCATGCGTCGATGAAGCCGCGGGCCATCGTGTCGTCATTGGCGTAGACACCGCTGATCTGGTCGCCGAAGCGTGTGATCAGATCGCGGCTCACCACCAGCGCCTTTTGCTGGTCGAAGTCGGCGTTGACCGTGTCGAGCACGTTGATCTCGGCATTGGTTTCCTTGAGACGGTCGGTAAATCCGCTGACGCGGCCGATCGTGGTGCCGTTGCCGGCCTGGCCGGCGATGATGACGACGGAGCCCTTGCCGCCCAGCGCCTTGCTCAGCGAGTCCGCCGCCAGCTTGCCTTCCTCATAGACATCAGGCCCGGTGAACGACTTGATGAACGGCTTGGCATCGTCGCTCATCGGCGAATTGATGAGGATCGCCGGAATGTTCGCCTGCTGCGCGCGCGCCAGCCCCGGTATGTATGCCTGCGGGTCGAGCGGCCACAGGATGATGCCATCGACCTTGCGCGCAACGCAGGTGTTGAGCTGCTCGGTGCCTTTCTGGACATCAAAATCCTGGCTGAGGCTCAGGATCTCGATGCCGAGTTCCGCAGCGCGCGCCTGAAGCGCCTTGTTGGCCGGCGTCGCGTAGGCATGCGAATCCGCTGCCGTCACGTAGCAGACCGTCTTGGCGCTGGCCCAGCCCGTCGATGCCAGCACAGCCGCCATGGCGGCGACGTGAAGCATGCTTTTCTTGCCAATCATGCGTTTCCTCCCAATCATGTGGTTCCTCCTTGAGTGATTGGATTGTCGCGAACGAGCGCCGGGCGCGTGCCCGGAGCCCTCCCCTTGGTGGTAACGGCCCGATCGAGCACGACGAGCAGGATCAGGATAAGCCCGGACACGACCTGCTGGACGTATGCGGGAACGGACTGGAACTCCATCGCGATGGTCAGCGAGCCGATCGTCAGCACGCCGCCGAGCGTGCCGAGCGCGGATCCCTTGCCGCCTTCGAGACGAGTCCCGCCGACAACGACCGCGGCAATGACGGCGACCGTCAGTTCCGAGCCGAAGACAGGCGAGCCGGTGTTGGTGACGAGGCTCTGGAGAACCCCCGCCAGGCCGGCAAGCGTGCCGGCAAAGACAAAGCCGAGAAAGACGATACGGTCCGAGGCGATACCGCTTTCCTTGGCAGCCGCCGGGTTGGACCCCACCGCAAAGACGTTGCGCCCAGGTATGGTGCGCGTCAGCCAGAAATGCAGCAGCACGATCAGGGCGATGAACAGCACGCTGCGGAGGGTGAAGACATCGAGATAGATCTTGGCCAGCGCCAGGGAGAGCATGATGTCGGTTCCGGTCACCGGCTGGCTGTTGGTGATCCAGTGCGCGAGTGAGCGGAAGATCAGCATCGTCGCGAGCGTCAGCACGAGCGAATTCACCTTCAGGCCGACGACCAGCATGCCGTTGATGGCGCCTGCCAGGGTACCGACCAGGATGCCGGCGATCGCGGCAGGCAGGATGCCGATCTCTCGCTGCAGGATGACCGATACGATGCCGGCCAGGGCAAACACGGCGCCACCGGAGAGGTCGATCTGGCCCGATATCAAAAGCACCGTCAGGCCGACCGCGATCAGGCCGATCGTCGCCGCCCGGTCGAGACCGAGGCCGAGCGTCGATGCCGAGAGGTAGCCGGGGACCAACAGCGCGGAAATGACGAGCGTCAGGCCGAGAATGATGACGACGCGATGCTGCGAGACAAGCGAAAGAAAACGCATCACGCCACGCCCCGCTTGCGCAGCGCCGCATCCATGCCGACGGCACCGACGATCAGGATGCCGAGCACGAAACCCTGGATTGGCGTGCGCACACCGTCGA
>NZ_RZRW01000057.1:0-17245 GCF_003998745.1 Mesorhizobium sp. M7A.F.Ca.US.014.04.1.1
TCGCGCCGGCGGCCGAAACCGTCTCCTCCAGCACCTTCATGACCGCCTCGGAGCGCCAGACCGCGCTGGAGCGCATCTCGATCCGCTATTCCATCGCCAACCTCAGAACCTTTCCCTGCGTCTCGATTCTCGAAGGCAAGGGACGGCTGTCGCTGCATGGGGCCTGGTTCGATATCTCGACCGGCGAACTCTGGACGATGAACAAGGAGACTGGCGATTTCGAACGGCCGGAACTGGGATGAACGCGGCGGCGCGCAAGCTGGTGAACATCAGGTCGGTCGCTTTTGCGGCGGCCGCACTGCTGCTGGCGATTATTGCCGCCCGCGCCGATGATCGTGCCCTCATCAGCCGCTGGTATTCGGCGCTGCTGGTCGCCGACCGCACGGAACTGTCCGACCTGCTCGCCGACGATGTCCGCATCAAGCTGGACGACCTCGGCATCGTGCAGAGCAAGCAGGAATTCATCGCTTCGATCGACGAATGGAAAGGTGCCGTTGCCGGTGCTGCGATCCGGCACCGGATCGAGAAAAGCGAAGGCGGCGTCACCACGGTGGTCGCCTGCTACGATTTCCCCAACAACGACATGCTGATGCAGGAAACTTTCGCGGTCACCGACAACCGCATCACCGCCAGTTCACAAGCGGCGATCGCCGAAAACTGCGACGGCTTTTGAGGGCGATATCGGCCAAATCCGCATATTGCGGGTCCGCCGGCCGCGCCCTACATCGGGTACGACCCACCTGCCTGCTTCACCAACGAAAGACTGTCCATGCCTTCCACGAAAGCCGTCGACCTCGCCGCCCATCCGCTGACCGCGTGGCAGGGGCCGCTCGGCCTGCCCGATTTCACGCGCATTGGCGACGGCGACTTCTCCCCGGTCTTCGACGCGGCGCTGAAGGCGCACGAGGCCGAGATCGAGGCGATCGCCGGCAACAAGGATGCGCCGACCGTCGAGAACACGCTTGCCGCGCTGGAACTCGGCGGCGAAGCGCTCGATCGTGTCTCGTCGATCTTCTGGTGCCGCGCCGGCGCCTACACCAACGAGACGATCCAGGCGCTGGAGCGCGACATCTCGCCGAAAATGTCCAGGCATTTCTCGGCGATTTCAATGAATGAGCGGCTGTTTGCCCGCATCGACGATCTCTACCAGCGCCGCGAGAGCCTGAAGCTCGACGCCGAGACCCTGCGGGTACTGGAAAAGACCTGGAAGGGCTTCGTCCGTTCCGGCGCCAAGCTCGACGCCGACGGCAAGAAGCGGCTGGCAAGCATCAGCGAGGAATTGTCCTCGCTCGGCACGGCTTTCGGCCAGAATGTTCTGGCCGACGAGCGCGACTGGGCGCTGTTCCTCGATGAAGCCGACCTTGCCGGCCTGCCGGACTTCGTGAAAAGTTCCATGGCCGAAGCGGCCGAGATACGCGGCCAGAAGGGCCGCTATGCCGTCACTCTGTCGCGCTCGATCTATGAGCCGTTCTCGACCTTCTCCGAACGCCGCGATCTGCGCGAGATCGCCTTCCGCGCCTTCACCATGCGCGGGCAGAATGGCGGCGCCACCGACAACACGAATGTGGTGCGCGACATGCTGCGCCTGCGGGCCGAAAAGGCAAAGCTGCTCGGCTACGCCTCTTTCGCCGCGCTGAAGCTCGACGACACCATGGCCAAGACGCCGAAGGCCGTGCACGCGCTGCTCGATCCGGTGTGGGAGAAGGCGCTTGAGAAGGCAGCAAGCGACCAGATCGAATTGCAGCGCCTGGCCACCGCAGCCGGCAGCAACGAAAAATTCGCTGCCTGGGACTGGCGCTTCTACCAGGAGAAGCTGCGCGCGGAGAAATTCGCCTTCGACGAGGCGGAACTGAAACCTTATCTGCAGCTCGACCGGATCATCGACGCTTGCTTCGACGTGGCGACACGGCTGTTCGGCATCACCTTCGAAGAGAAAAAGGACATCGCGGCCTGGCATCCGGACGCCCGCGTCTTCGTGGTGAAGAATGCCGACGGCAGCGAGCGCGGCCTTTTCCTGGCCGACTATTTCGCCCGGCCGTCAAAGCGATCCGGCGCCTGGATGAGCGCGTTGCAATCCGGCTACAGGCTCGGCCACGGTGCGAGCCCGGTCATCTACAACATCATGAACTTCGCCAAGCCGCCGGTGGGCGAGCCGGCTCTGCTGTCGGTCGACGAGGCCAAAACGCTGTTCCACGAGTTCGGCCATGCTTTGCACGGCATGCTGACCGACGTCACCTGGCCCTCGGTTTCGGGCACTTCGGTCAGCCGCGATTTCGTCGAACTGCCTTCGCAGCTCTACGAGCACTGGCTGACCGTGCCGGCAGTGCTGGAAAAGCACGCGCTGCACGTCAAGACCGGCAAGCCGATGCCCAAGGCGCTGCTCGACAAGATGCTGGCCGCGCGCACCTTCGGCGCCGGCTTCGCCACGGTCGAATTCACCGCCTCCGCCTTGATGGACATGGCCTATCACGCGCGGGCGGAGGCGCCTGAAGCGCCGCTTCGTTTCGAAGCCGAAACGCTTGCAGAACTGCATATGCCGGACACCATAGCCATGCGTCACCGCACCCCGCATTTCGGCCATGTCTTTTCCGGCGAAGGCTATTCGGCCGGCTACTATTCCTACATGTGGTCGGAAGTGCTCGATGCCGATGCTTTTGCCGCCTTCGAGGAAACCGGCGACCCCTTCAACCCGGCACTCGCCGAGCGGCTGCGCAAGAACATCTACGCGGCCGGCGGGTCGAAGGATCCGGAAGAACTCTACACCGCCTTCCGCGGCAAGATGCCGTCGCCGGAAGCGATGATGGCCAAGCGCGGGTTGGTGTGATTAGCCAATCTCCCCCCTCGTGGGGGAGATTGGCAGCTTCCAAGGATCCGTCACCCTCGGCCACACCGGCCTTGTCAGCTTCTTGTAATCGGTCACCGCCGGATTGCTGGGATACGAACTCGGCGCCGAGACATAGATGATCTCGGCGGCGATCGGCTCGAAGCCGGCGTAGAAATGATTGGTCGACTTGATCAGCAGCATGTCCTTGGCTAGCGGATCGACGCCGATGTTGGAAAAGATATCCGGCTCGAAAGTCTGCGTGCGGTTGGTGTTGAGGATGATGTCGACCTCGGTGCCTTCGAGGCGGACCAGCGCCGTCGGCCCAAGCGTCACCCGGCTTGGCCCGAAACTCTGCCAGCCCTCCGCAACCGCCTTCAGCACGCGCACGCGCGCATCGATCGGCTCGCCGGCTTGCGGCCCGGCCTTGCCGCCGAAGCGCAGGTCGATGACTGCGCCCTCGCCTGCCGCCAGGCAGAAGGTGACCGCAATCGGATCCCAGATGGTCGCGACGGCGAACCTGTCCAGGCCACGCGCCAGCATCTGGCGCAGCACGAAGGTGCCGTCGCCGGGCACACCGCCGCCGGGATTGTCCCAGATATCGGCGATGACCACCGGCTTGCCCGGATTTTCTGTGCGCACGGCCAGCGCCCGATCGATGCCGTCGGCAGCACTCAGCATCGTCATCGCCGTCTTTTCGCGCAGCGCGTAGAGTTCCCGCCCGAGCCGTTCCGCCAGCGCGTCGCCCTTGGCCTTGTCATTGTCGGTGACGACCAGGATGCGCGTGCCCATCTCGGGCACATCGGCCGCCATGAAGCCGTGGATGACGGAGACCGACAGCACGCCGTCCTTGCCGTGCAGCGCCTTGATGCGATCGACGAAGGACCGCATCGGCTCGCGGCTGGTCGGCAGCACCTGGATCATGCGGCAGTCGAAGGTCGAAATCACAGGGTTGATCTCACCGCGCACTGCTGCCAGGCCAAGCTCGACGACATGTTCGCCGCGCTCGTAGAAATCGGTGTGCGGAAATTCGAGGAAATAGGCGAGAATGTCGGAGGCCGCGACGCGCTTCGGTGTCAGATGGCTGTGCGGATCGAGTTCCACGGCGATCACCACCTCCGGCCCGACCATTGCGCGAACCCGTTCGAGCAGATCGCCTTCGCAATCGTCATAGCCTTGCGCCACCATGGCGCCATGCAGGCCGAGGATGACAGCATCGACCGGCAGCGCCGCCTTGAGCTGGCCCAGAATCTCGTCGCGCAGAGCCTCATAGGTCTGCCGCTGCACCAGGCCGCCCGGCTCCGCCCAGGTGGCGGTGCCTTCGATGACGTCGAGGCCTTCGGCCACCGCACGCCGGCGTAGCGCCACCATCGGCGAGGAGCACAGCGTCGGCGTTTCCGGATGCTTGCCTGGCCCGGCATAGAAGGCCATCTCGAACGAAGCCCTATCGGTCGGCACCGGCGAGAAGGTGTTGGTTTCCGTCGCCAGCGAGGCGGTGAAAATGCGCATGAAAGCTCCGTCCGTGAATAGGCGCTATTTGACCGCCCCGAGCGCCAGGCCCCTGACGAGGTAGCGCTGCAGCCAGATGAACAGGATGGCCACCGGCAAGGTCGCCAGCAGCGTCGCGGCCATGACGTGATGCCATTCGATGGTGTAGCGGCCGGCGACCAGCGAAAACACCTGGATCGGCAGCGTGTAGCTTTCCTGGCTGCGCAGCATGGTGAGCGCCACGACGAACTCGTTCCAGGCGTTGATGAAGGTGAAGATCGCCGTCACCGCGATCGCCGGCAGGCAGAGCGGCAGGAACACCTTGCGCAAGGTCAGCCAGCGGCCGGCGCCCTCCATCCAGGCGGCTTCCTCGAGATCGCGCGGGATGGTGTCGAAATAGCTCTGCAGCATCCACACCGTGAAGGCGACGTTGAAGGCCATGTAGATGAAGCCGAGCGCCGTCGTGCTCTCGACCAGGCCCCAGGCCGCCATCAGCCGGAACAGGCCGAGCACCAGCACGATCGGCGAGATCATCTGCGAAATCAGCAGGAACTGGCGCAAGGCGCCGTAGCCGGCAAAGCGGAAGCGCGACATCGCATAGGCCGCCGGAACCGAGATCAGGATGGCGCCGACGGTGGCGATCACAGACACGTAGAGCGAATTGAGCAACGCCTGGCCGAAGCCGGTCGCCACCCACATGTCGGAAAAATTCGACCAGCGGAATTCGCTCGGCCACCAGGTCGGCGACAGCACTTCCTGTCTCGGCTTGACTGCGGTCAGGAACATCACCGCGAAGGGAAAGAGCGTCACCACGATCAGCGGCGCCAGCAGCAGCCAGGCGATGATCGAACGCTTGAGCTTGCTCGTCATGCGCGTTGCTCCCGCATCGCCAGCCGCACATAGATCATGGTGAAGACCAGCAAGATGGCGAACATCACCAGCGACACCGCCGATGCTTCGCCCAGCTTGCCGATGCGGAAGGCCAGCTTGTAGAGATGGGTGACCAGGATATCGGTCGAGTTGGCCGGACCGCCCTGCGTCATCACCCAGATGATCGGGAAGGAATTGAAGACGTAGATGGTGTTGAGCACGATGGCGATGTTGATGAACGGTTTCAGGAGCGGAAAGGTGATTTCGCGGAACTGCTGCAGCGGCGTCGCCCCTTCAAGCGCCGCCGCCTCGTAGAGATCGTCCGGGATCGACGACAGCCCGCCGAGGAAGATCGTCGTCGTGAACGGCACCGTCACCAGGATGCCGATCAGCACTTGCATCGGAAAGGCGGTTTCGGCACTCGCCAGCCACTGGATGTTGTGATCGATGAGGCCGAGGCCGATCAGCGCCGAATTGAGCATGCCGCTTTCGCCGCTCAGCGCCCAGCGCCAGACCACCGCGGTCATGGTCAGCGACACCGCCCAGGGCAGCATGATGATGACGCGGGCAATGCCGCGGCCATAGAAATCGGTGTTGAGGATCATCGCCACCGGGATCGACAAGAGAAGCGCGCCGCCGACCACCATCACCGTCCATTGGCCGGTGCGCCAAAGCGCGGCCGTGAAATCGGGATCGGCAGCGAGTGCCGCGAAATTGGCGAAGTCGTTGAAGTCACGAAGCTGGCCGAAGCGGCTGACGTCATGCGTCGAGATCTGGATCAGGTCCCAGACCGGCCAGAAGATGACCACCGCCGCCAGAAACAGGCTGGGCAAGGTCAGGAGATAGGGCAAGAAACGATTTTGCATCGGCTGGCTTTGTACCGCGTTGCGGGGAGATTGGATTTCGCTGGCTTGACAGATTGACTTGGTCCGGCCTCGTTCTTCTCAGGGCACCGCTTCAGGATTCCTTGCAACCGTCGGCGCTGCCCTCACCTGCTCGTCCGTTCTCCGCAGCAGTTGCGGAAGGGCCCCTTTCCTCTCCCCCGTCGATCGGGGGAGAGGTGTCGAGCGAAGCTCGACGGAGTGGGGGTCGACCCCTTGGGCGCAAGGCGAGACTTGCGCCTGGTGCTCTTCCTATATCCGTTCGCGGTGGCTGCCAGGTGGTTCCCCCACTCCGTCTCGGCTTCGCCGAGCCACCTCTCCCCCCTCCGGTGGGAGAGGAAAGGAGCCTGGCTGGGCGGCGTTGACATCGACGAACTATCTTTCTGCTCGAGGCTGCAAGATGTGGCGCGCCCCGCCTGAATCTGGGGCGCGCCACGGGCGCAGGGAGATACGCCCTATTCCTTCAGCACTGCCCCCCTACTTCTTCAGCACCGCATTGGCCTTGGCCGCCGCGTCCTTCAGGCCTGCCTCGGGGTCGCCGCCGAGATAGATCTTCTGCATGGCGTCCGACGTGATCTGGGCGACCTCTTCCCAGCCCGGGATGACCGGCGCGAAGCGGGCGTCGGGCAGCAGAGCGGTGAACGCGGCCAGATCGGCATTGTTGACGTAGTAGTCCATCTTGGCCTCTTCCTTGTTCACCGGCAGGAAGCCTTCGCCCTGTGTGAACTTGGCACGCTGCTCCGTGGTGAACAGGAAATCGAGCAGCTTCCAGGCCTCGTCCTTGTTCTTGGAGTTCTTGAACATGATGATGGAATCGGTGACGCCATAGGTGCCGCGCGCGCCGGTCGGTCCGGCGGGAATGGCCGCAACGCCGTATTTCAGGTTCGGCGCCTCGTCCTTGATCTGGTTGGACAGGAAGGGTGCGGTGATCATCATGCCGACCTTGCCCTGCTTGAACAGGTTCTGCACGTCCTCGCGGTTGTTGGAGGTGACGCCGGGTTCGGTCAGGCCTTCGTCGATCATCGACTTGTAAAGCTTGGCGGCTTCAAGCGCGCCGGGCGTGCTCAGGCCCGAAGTGCCGTCCTTGTTGAGGATTTCCGTGCCGTAGGACCACATCGCATAGTAGTAATAGACGTCGGTCTCGATCTCCTTGCCCTGCAGGCCGAAGCCGAACGTGCCGGACCCCAGAGCCTTGATCTTGCGCGCATCTTCCTGCAGCTCGGTCCAGTTTGCCGGTGGCTTGGCGATGCCGGCCTTCTCGAACAGCTCCTTGTTGTAGTACATGGCGCGCGCCGAGGCAGCGATCGGCAGGCCGTAGGTCTTGCCATCCATGATCGAGGGCGACAGGAAGGTGTCGATGAAGCGGTCCTTGAAGTCGGGCTTGATGTAGCCGTCGAGCGGCTCGGCGACATCCTGCTGGACGAAGTCGATCAGCCAGCGCGTGCCGATGATCGACAGATCGGCATTGGTGCCGGCGGTGATGTCGGTGGTCAGCTTCTGCAGCAGCACATCCCACGGCACCACTTCGAACTTGACCGTGATGCCGGGGTTCGCCGCCTCGAATTCCTTCTTGACGCTGTCGAAATATGGGCCAGTCTTGGCGCTGTACTCGGCCACGGTGACCCGCACCTCGCCCGCATCCGCCTGCGCCGCAATTGCCAGCATGCTCATTCCGGCCATCAGGCCGACAGTCCATTTTGCAAGACTCATTTGAACTCTCCCATTTTGATTTTTGCGCCTGCGCGCCTCTTCGTTACCCAAGCAGAAGATTTATGTTACTTTCCTACATTATCGTGGATTTGAAGGCTTGCAAGCAGATTATTCTGTTGCTTAATTACATTTTGTGGACTAGGCCTGATCCGACCTGTCGAAGATCCCGGAGGATGACGCACGGTGGTTTCGCAAACGGAACTCGAAGGCAGGGCCGAATTCGAGGGCAAGACTGTCGTTGTGACGGGTGCGGGCGGCGGCCTCGGCACGGCCATCGTGGCGCTGATGGCGCAAAGGGGCGCCAGGGTCGTAGGCTGCGCCCAGTCGAGCGAGGCGTTGAAGAGCCCGTTTTTTGCCGCCCGCCACGTCTTCGATCTTCTCGACAAGGCGTCGATAGCCACAGCGATCGCCGCCATCCTCGACCGGGACGGTGTGCCCGACATTCTCATCAACAATGCCGGCTGGACGCGCGCCGAGACGCTCCCCGCGCTCAACCCCGACAGGATTGAGCAGGAACTCGACCTCAACCTGACCGGCGTGATGAATTTCGCCGATCCGCTGGTCAAGGCGATGGCCAGCCGTGGCTCCGGCAGCGTCGTCTTCATCTCCTCGGTCAACGCCATCGCGCATTTCGGCAATCCCGCCTATGCCGCGGCCAAGGCCGGCATCAACGCCTATGCCAAGGCGATCGCCGTCGAGCTCGGCCGCAGCGGCCTGCGCGCCAATGTCGTCTGCCCCGGATCGATCCGCACCGCCGCCTGGGACCACCGCCTTGCCAAGGATCCCGAAATCCTCGGCAAATTGCAGCGGCTCTATCCGCTCGGTCGCATCGTCAACGCTGCGGAAGTGGCGGAAGCCGTCGCTTTCCTTGCGTCCGATCGCGCATCGGGAGTAACAGGCGTGGTGATGCCCGTGGACGCGGGACTGACCGCCGGTTGCCTGCCCTTCATCGACGACATATTGGGAGCGTGAGCATGACCGACGTCGAGTTCCGCGACCTGTCGAAATCCTTCGGGCAGCACAAGATCCTCGAGAACATCAGCCTCGATATCAAGAGCGGCGAGTTCGTCGTCCTGGTCGGCCCGTCCGGCTGCGGCAAGTCGACCTTGCTGCGCATGCTCGCCGGCCTGGAGACGATCACTTCCGGCGATCTGTTGATCGGCGGCGTGCGCGCCAACGCGCTGCCGCCGCAGCAGCGCAACATCGCCATGGTGTTCCAGTCCTATGCGCTGTTTCCGCATCTGAAGGCATCGGACAATATCGGTTTCGGCCCGAAGATACGCGGCGAGACGCGCACGGTAATCGATGAGAAGGTCAAGAAGGCGTCCGGGGTCCTCAATCTCTTCTCCTATCTCGACCGCTATCCCCGCCAGCTGTCGGGCGGCCAGCGCCAGCGCGTCGCCATGGGCCGCGCCATCGTGCGCGAACCGTCTGTGTTCCTGTTTGACGAACCCCTGTCCAATCTCGACGCACAATTGCGCGTGCAGATGCGCGTCGAGATCAAGGCTCTGCACCAGCGGCTGAAATCGACGATCGTCTACGTCACCCACGACCAGATCGAGGCTATGACCATGGCCGACCGCATCGTCGTGATGGATCGCGGCAGGATCCAGCAGGTCGGGGCGCCGCTGGAGCTTTATGACAGGCCGGCCAACAAGTTCGTCGCCTCCTTCCTCGGCTCGCCGTCGATGAGTTTCGTCTCGGGTTCGCTCAAGACGACGCTTGAGAAAACCTGGTTCGAATCGGCCGGTGGCGGGCGGCTGGCGCTTGCCGGCAAACAGGTGCCGGCGGACAGCGCGGTGGAGGCCGGCATCCGGCCCGAGCATTTTGTCATCGGCGAGGCTGTCGACGCGATGGCGATCAGGGTGGATGTCGTTGAGCCCACCGGCTCCGAAACACATGTCTATGGCGCTATCGGTGCTGATACGGTACGCGCCGTGTTCCGTGACAGGGTGCCGGTCAGGCCGGGAGACCTGCTGCCGGTCTCGGTCGATCCCGGCAACATCCATCTGTTCGACAAGGCGACGGGCCTGCCTCTATGAAAATATCAGCATGAAGACGCCGGCCGACATCATCACGCGCCTGCAGCTGATGTCGCAGGACGGAACGAAGTCGGATCGCAAGCTGGCCGGCTTCGTGCTGGCAGACCTCGACTTCGTTTCCAAGGCGGCGATTTCGGAAATTGCCGCGCGCGTCGGTGTCAGCGAGCCGACGGTGACGCGGTTCTGCCGCAACCTCGGCTGCGAGGGCCTGCGCGACTTCAAATTCTATCTGGCGCAAGCCATCGCCATCGGCGGCCAGTATCTGTCGCCGGAGCCGTTGAGCCGCGATGCCCGCGAACAGCGCATCGCTTCCGCCATCACCGAAGCGGCGATATCGGCCATCCAGCGCGCCAGCGAAAACCTCGACATGACGACGCTGGTCGCCGTCGCCGCACGCATCGCGGTTTCCGGCAATGTGCTGTGCATCGGCTCCGGTGGCATTTCGTCGATGATGGCGACCGAAATGCAGAACCGGCTGTTCAGGCTTGGCGTGTCGGTGCTGGCGCAAATCGACGGACAGTTGCAACGCATGTACGCCGCCGTCGCCACCCCCGACACCACGCTGATCGCCTTCTCCGTCTCCGGCTATGCACGATCGGTCATCGATGCGGTGCAGGTCGCCCAGCAATATGGCGCCACGACGATCGCCATCACCCCGCCGGACTCCGCGCTCGCCAAGGTCGCCGACACGGTCATCCATTTCCAGTCGCTGGAAGACGGCAATATCTACAAGCCGACATCGTCGCGCTATGCGCTGCTGTCGATCGTCGACATGATCGTCACCTCGGTCGCCGAGACGCGCGGACCAAGGGTTCTGGAAAATCTGCGCCGCATCAAGCAGAGCGTCAACACGTTGAAAGTTGACGATCCGCGTTTGCCGCTGGGGGATTGACCCTCCGGCAAGGACATCAGGCCTGATGGCCGAGCGCCTCGATGCTTTTCGCCAACGTCTCCGGATCGCCTTCAATGCGCACGGTCTTCAGCCGCGCCGTGCCGCCGGCGACAACCGAGACGGCGGACCCCGGCACGCCAATCGCCTTGGCAATCAGCTTTTCGAGCGCATGATTGGCGGCGCCGTTTTCCGGCACGGCGCGGACGCGCGCTTTCAGATGGCTTCGCTCGTCCGCCGTGGTCTCGATGCCTTCGAGCCTGTCCAGCGCAGCCTTCGGCGTCAGCCGGACAAACACGTCGACACCATCATCGCGCAGGCGAAACGGCGCGCTCATACGATCATCGGGCTCACAGGACCAGAGGCGCCACACTGGTCAATATGAACTGCCGCAGGAAGAACAGGATCAGAAGCAGGATGATCGGCGAGATGTCGATGCCGCCAAGGTCCGGCATGAAACGGCGGATCGGCCGCAACGCCGGTTCGGTCAGCCGATAGAGCATGTTGCCGATGGAACCGACGAACTGATTGCGCGAGTTGACGACGTTGAAGGCGTAAAGCCAGGAAAAGATCGCCGATGCGATGATGATCCACCAGTAGAGGTCGAGCGCCATGACGATTGTCTGAATGAGGGCGAGCATGCCGGTCTCCAATTGTTGCCGACATGTAGCCATTGCACGCGAAACCGGCAAGGGCCGCCTGCCACGGTGCGCCGGTACGGCTGCCAGCCACTGGATTTCGGCAAACCTCCGCCTTGACAGGAAACCGCAGCGCCCGATAAATGCGCCCATCCGCTGGACGGGGCTGTAGCTCAGCTGGGAGAGCGCGTCGTTCGCAATGACGAGGTCAGGAGTTCGATCCTCCTCAGCTCCACCAGCGGATTAATTCCTCGCTCTCCGCGCCATATGCACTCCGCGACGCTCGTCCGGGCTTGCCTCCACGGCTGGCATTTGCCGTGCCGGCGCGCCTAAAAGGCCGCGCGCCGCGCCGCCTGTTTTCGCAATCTCCGGCAAGACTTTTGTCAATTGGACTTATGGCGGAAGCGCTCGTCGATTGTTTCCGTTTTTTTTGCAAACCGCCCCACTAAATTGACGTTACCAAATCAGTTTTTTCTGTGCGTTGTGGCCAAGGCGTTTCGGCGGGGGCGACCGGAGACGCTATATGGATTTCGAGTTGAAATGAAAAACCCGCCCGCGGAAGCAAAGACGTGTCAATTCGCGAGAATCTCGCTGCAAATCTTAGACGGCTGAGCAAGGACCATGCCTCCGTAAGTGCGGTATGCCGTGAGCTGCACATCAATCGCACGCAGTTCGAACGCTACCTGCAAGGGCAGACCGTTCCCAACAAGGCCACCGCCAAGCTGATATGCGATTACTTTCGGATCGACGAGGCCGAACTGTACCAGGATCCCGGCGCACCCGAGCCCGCGATGCGTGGCCTGCCGCCGGTTTCCGAGAGCCTGTTCAACCAGATGATCCGCCCTCCCAGTCCTTCGATCGCGGGCGGCACCTATTTCACCTATTTCTCGATCCCGGGCCGCCTCGACCTCCTGATGCGCTCGGTGACCTTCGTGCGGCGCGAAGCCGAACTGGTCACCTTCCGAAGGGTCACCGGATGGTCGGAGCGCCAGGGATCGACCTGGGCACGAGCGCGCGGCAATCACTATGGCGTGGCGATCTCGCGGCTGAACTGGATCTATTTCAGCGGCATCAATCGCCGACAGACCGGAGAGCCGTCGCTGATCTCCGTGCAATGGGCTCCCATCTCCGAACCGGTGCTGATGGGCAAGGCCATGCTTCTGACGGAGGCCGGCCCGGCATTCGTGTCCGTCATCATGCGGCGCGACATTGCCAATATCCAGGCAAGGGATGCCATCAGCATGGCGCATGTCATCAGCCTCGACGATGCGGGCGTCGACCAACTGGTTGTCAGCCTGACCCGGGACGGGTTGGGCTAATCCCTCGGATCGCCGTGTCTTACGCCAAATAAGAATAAGCGTACGCCGATAAAGCGTATGCCAACGATTGTCTACTCTGTATCTGAATAAAATCGATATTTTACACTTTAATGCCAGGAAAGATAATCCACACGTCCGTCTTCGGCTCGTGGTTTTACTATAATTTTAACAAACCATTAACTCTTCCGACCTTACCTTTCTTCACGCGGATCCCATTCTGGGGGTCTTTCAACGGATCCCAAATGGGGGTCAGGAAAGGGATAAAAATGGCCAAGAAAGTGACTAACGCTCCGAAGCTGACGATTGCCGCCGGCACGCAGACCGTCTTCTTTTCGCAGGGTATGCACTACAACAAGCGCTGAAGCCGTTCTGCGCCGACGAGCGGTTCGCTTGTCGGCGCCTCGGCTCCGCAGATGGCATCCAGCTTCATGAAAATGCGCTCTTCGAAAACGCTCGTTTTCTACCCCGGACCGAACAAGGTCACGGCATGCAACTTCCTGACCAGAAGCGTCTTCGAATGCAGCCCTGAGATGGTCGGCCTTCTCGCATCGTGGGACAAATGGGCATCGACGGCGGACATTGCCCGCGCCCATGGGTGGTCGAAGTCCGAGTTGAAGGCTGTCGTTCCGCAGTTGCTCGATTTTTCCGCCCTGGTCACCGCCGGATCGCCTCTCGCCGAGCAGGAGGAACAATTTTCAGGACAATGGAGTTGGGGGCTTCCGACGGCGCTGATGCATTTCTGCGTCCAGGACAGCGAATACATGACCATCGAGCAGGCGGAAGAGCGGCAGATAGAACGCGCCGGCCATACGCCGCAGCCGGACCTCCTGCTCAAGAATTCCGCCGGCGCTATCCAGCTGCCGAATGCACTGGAAGACAACGAACTTCTTAGCTTGATGGCGCGGCGCCGCACCAACCGCACGGCGGCTCAGCCCACCATCACAGCCAAACAGCTTTCCGATTGCCTGTTCGCAGGGCTCGGCATCATCGGCGAGACCGCCAATTGCGTTGGCACCCTGCCGCTTGGCATGACCCCTTCCGGCGGCGCGCGGAATCCCTATGAGGCCTATGTGGTCGCGCTCGGCGTCGATGGCCTCGAGCCCGGTGTCTATCATTATTCCGCCGCCGATCACGACCTTGGCAGGATTTCCGCGAACCATCTGCCGAAGATCTCCGAACTGGTCGGCGGACAGGAGTGGGCTGATAGCATGCCGTGCCTGATCCTGCTTTGCGCCAGGCTCGATCGCACGATGTGGAAATATGAGGACGCCAACGCCTATCGTGTCGTGCTGATCGAGGCCGGCCATATCGGCCAGAATATCATGCTGGCGGCGACCAATCATGGCCTGTCGGCATGTCCGACAGCCGCGCTCAATCATTCCGCCATCAAGCGGCTGCTTGGTCTCGACAGTCTCACCGACGCACCGATCTATGCCTTGACCCTCTCGACCCCGGAAAGAGACCCGTCCACCGCGAGCCAATCCATCAATTAGTCGACCAACAATGTGCAGTCCGGCCAGTAACGCGTTCCCCAGGGTATAACCAGAGACAGGAGCAGCACGTGCCAAATCAATCCTTACGCCAGTCGGAAATCGATAGTCTTCAATATATTTCGTCGATGACCAATGAGCTCGTGCAAATGGCCGAATCAAGCCGTTTTCCGATGATCTCCTATCTGCTGGGCATGGCCTATGCGGAGGCCTTCGACGTTCTTCGCGGCGCACGGCCGGCCAGGCATGCGCAGCTCAGCGGCAACCCGCTGCACCCCAAGGCGCAGGCAAAAGACAATCGTGCCGCCCAGCCACGGAGAGCGTAGCGACATGCAATCGTCAGCCGCATGCGCGGTGGCCGGCTCGACCTCCCGGCCAAACCGCTGGGAGACGCTGTGCGCGTTGCAAAGCCTGCTGCCGCTGCTGAAGAAAGCCGCGACGGATCTGCACCGCGCCGACATGGTCTACTGGTTCGAGCAGGCCGATGCCGAGGTCGCCAACATCATCAGGGGCCACCCCTCCGATGCAACCGCGATCCCGACCCTGATTGCATCCTGCCCGCAGGACCGGCATCCGGTCGCTCAGGCTTGATGCAAGTCGCCCGCCCAAACGCCACGCGCTTAGTGGTTCAGCGCCGCTGAACCGCTCTGATCACCAGCTTTCAGGCAATTCCAGACCGGAGCCTATTGCGCGCCTGGAATGCCAAGGGGGACCTGCACATGAACATGATAGCCAACATCAGAAGCGTCGATGCCAGGGAAAGCATTTTCAGTCGGCTCGACGTCTTGATCGCCAGGCGACCGCCATCGCCTGACGCCGCGCGGATCGAGGCCCGCCAACTCGTCTCGATGGCGATTGCCGACAGCTGCCAGGCCGACAGTCTCTGGGGTACAGTGGACGCCTTCCACGCCCATTTCGACTTCATGATGCAGACCATCGAGATCAACGGAGCCGATGACCCGAGCCTCGGGCTGTTGCGCACGAAATGCCGTTTCTATCTCGAACAGGTCGAGGCCCTGAGCCTGTCGCTGGCCTACTGACAGGCCGCTTCGATCAAATTCGGTCCTAGTTGCGCAGGCTGAACACGAACGGCGCTGTACGGCTCAGACGCGAACCGAGTTCCGGCGGCGGTGCCGGCACCGTGGCGCCTTGCAGCACGGCGAGCGCCGCACGGTCCAGATCCGCATCCCCTGAGGAACGAGAGAGCCTGGCAGACCGGACCCGGCCGGACGAGTCGACCGTGAAGGCGACATACGGCCTGCCTTCCACGCCTCGGGCCTTGGCAGAACTGGGATAGCGCGTGTGCCGCTTGATCCAGGCGCCCAGACGGGAGTCCCATTTGCTGGAGTCGCCGGAGCGCGACGTCGATTCCGCTGCCTTCGGCGCGGCGGTCCTGGCCGCGGGCCGTGCGTCGGCGCTGGCGACGGTTGCCGTCTTCGGCGGAGCCGCCTTCTCCTTCTTAAGCCGCGGCTTGGGCTTCTCGACAGGTTTTTTCGCCTTGGCCTCGACCGGTTTCTTGTCTTTGACAATTTCGACCGGTTTCGGCTGCGGCAAGGGAATGACGACGTCTGGCGTGACAGCCTCGACAACATCCGGGATGACCTCATCCGGCGGCGGCTGATCGGCCTGTTCAGCCGTTTCGGTCCGGTTGGGTTCGGCCTCGTCGGGCGCGACCGCTTCCGGTGGCTCGACAACCGGCTTCGCCTTTTCGACCGGTTCTTCAGGTGTCGGCTCGATCGTCGGTGTCGGTTCGGTCTGATCTGGCGTCACCGCGTCCAGCGCGGCGACCTGTTCTTGTACGGCCGGCATCACCACCATCGGCGCCATCTCGATCACCTGGGCCGGTGGCGGACCGCCGTCCGCTTCGGTGACCATGGTGAGATTCTGCACTGCATAGGCGACCGCGACATGGGCTCCGAGGACCAGCGCGGCAGCACCGGCCCACAAGCCAAGGTCGCGCCAGCCGAAGCGCGACATCTGGACCGAGGGCACGGCGACCGCTTGCGTCATGGCGCCGCCGCACGGGTGGCTGTGGGCGCGGGGGCATTGGACGCGGGAGCCGTCTCCAGGCCGACCAGCGCGATCTTCAGATAGCCGGCACCGCGCAACAGGTTCATCGCCTCCATCAGGTCGCCATAGGCGACCGCCTTGTCGGCGCGCAGGAAGATGCGCGTCTGCTTGTCGCCCTTGGTCTTGGCGTCCAGCGTCGCGGCGAAAGCCGGGCGTGGCACGCCGTCATTGCCGATCGCCAGCGTCAGATCGTCCTTCAGCGTCAGGAACAGCGGTGTCTCGGGCCTCGGCGCGGGCGTTGCGGTCGAACCCGGCAGGTCGACATTGACATCCACCGTGGCCAGCGGTGCCGCGACCATGAAGATAATCAACAACACCAGGATGACATCGATGAACGGGGTGACGTTGATCTCGTGGCTTTCCTCGAGATCGTCATCCATGGTCTGTCGGATTCTGCTTCCCATGGCGCTACTCCGCCGCCAGTGGCGCGGCCGGCGCGACGGTGCGGAAGTCGAGGTCGCGGCTGACCAGTCGTTCGACCCCTGCCGAGGCATCGGCGAGGATCTGCCGATAGCCGGCTATCGAGCGGGCGAAGACGTTGTAGATGACGACGGCCGGTATGGCCGCGACCAGGCCCATCGCGGTGGCCAGCAGCGCTTCGGCGATGCCCGGCGCGACCACGGCGAGATTGGTGGTCTGCGCCTGCGAGATGCCGATGAAGGCGTTCATGATGCCCCAGACCGTGCCGAACAGGCCGACGAAGGGCGCGGTCGAGCCGATCGTCGCCAGCACGCCGGTGCCGCGTGACATGCGCCGCGCCGCCGCCGCCTCGATGCGCGACAGGCGCGACGTAACCCGTTCCTTGAGGCCATCGCCTGAGACATGATCGAGGGCGCCGGCTGAGAGTGCGGTCTCCTCCTCGGCCGCCCGCACCAGCAGCGCGCCCGGGCCGCCGCTGCGGTCGAGGGTACTGCCGGCCTGCTTCAGCGTGGCGGCCTCGCCGATCGCCCGCACGGCGCGACGGATGCGCAGCTTGCCGCCGAAAAGCTCCAGCGACTTGGCCAGCCATATCGTCCAGGTGACGAGG
>NZ_RZRW01000571.1:0-3614 GCF_003998745.1 Mesorhizobium sp. M7A.F.Ca.US.014.04.1.1
CGTCACCCAGATCGCCAATTACGGGATGAAGGACGGCAAGATGTTCGACTTCATCTCACGCACCACACCGACCGGCGGCAAGGACCAGAACTTCCTCAGCCAGATCATCAACGGTGCCAGCAAGCTGGCACCCAGCATTCCGGGCGGCGGCGCCTAATTCCTTTCGGCTTCCATTCCGGGAGCCTCATCATCTCAGACGACCAAAAACCCGCGGGAGCGATCCTGCGGGTTTTTGTTGTGGCCTCGATCAGGGCAAGATCCCCGTATGTTTGCCGGCGATGCTTAAGCCGTCGAAACCCAAGCCGGTAGATGAGATACCGGCGCATTTACCGCATGCAAGAGATCGGCTTGTTGACGCGTCGACATGGCATTGCTCAACAAAAAACCCGCGGGATCGCTCCCGCGGGTTGTTTCGGGCTGAAGCCTAGATCAGCCGTGCGCGAGCACGGCCAGCAGCAGGAGCGCGACGATGTTGGTGATCTTGATCGCCGGGTTGACGGCGGGGCCAGCGGTGTCCTTGTAGGGATCGCCGACCGTGTCACCGGTCACCGAAGCCTTATGCGCCTCGGAACCCTTGAGATGCTTGACGCCGTCCTTGTCGACAAAGCCGTCTTCGAAGGACTTCTTGGCGTTGTCCCAGGCGCCGCCGCCAGAGGTCATCGAGATAGCGACGAACAGGCCGTTGACGATGACGCCGAGCAGCGAGGCACCCAGCGCTGCAAAGGCAGACGCCTTCGAGCCCGAGATGAGCAGCACGCCGAAATAGACGACGAGCGGCGCCAGCACCGGCAGCAGCGACGGGATGATCATTTCCCTGATTGCCGCCTTGGTCAGAAGGTCGACCGCGCGGGCGTAGTTCGGCTTCGAGGTGCCGGCCATGATGCCCGGATCCTCGCGGACCTGCTTGCGCACCTCCTCGACGATGGCGCCCGCCGCACGGCCGACGGCCGTCATGGCGATGCCGCCGAACAGATACGGGATCAGCCCGCCGAAGATCAGGCCGGCGACGACGTATGGGTTGGAGAGATCGAAGGAGATCTCGCCCATGCCCTGGAAGTAGGGATATTTGTCGCCATTGGCGGCGAAGAACTTCAGGTCGTTCGAGTACGCGGCAAACAGCACCAATGCGCCGAGACCAGCGGAGCCGATGGCGTAGCCCTTGGTCACCGCCTTGGTGGTGTTGCCGACCGCGTCGAGCGCGTCGGTGGAGTGGCGCACTTCCTTGGGCAGGCCGGCCATTTCGGCGATGCCGCCGGCATTGTCGGTGACCGGGCCGAAGGCATCGAGCGCAACGATCATGCCGGCAAGGCCGAGCATCGTCGTGACCGCGATCGCCGTACCGAAGAGGCCGGCAAGCTGATAGGTCGAGATGATGCCGCCGACGATGACGATCGCCGGCAGCGCCGTCGATTCCAGCGAGACCGCGAGGCCCTGGATGACGTTGGTGCCGTGACCGGTGACCGACGCCTGGGCGATGGAATTGACCGGGCGCTTGTTGGTGCCGGTGTAGTATTCGGTGATGACCACGATGAGACCGGTCACCACGAGGCCGATCAGGCCGCAGATGAACAGGTTCTTGCCGGTGATGACCATGCCGGCGACCGTGCCGACCTCACCCCAGCCGAGCGTCACCTGGGTGGCGACGCCGAGGCCGACGATGGACAGCAGGCCAGTGACGATCAGGCCCTTGTAGAGTGCGCCCATGATCGAGCCGTTGGAACCGAGCTTGACGAAGAAGGTGCCGACGATCGAGGTCAGGATGCAGGCGCCGCAGATGGCGAGCGGATAAAGCATGGCCGCACCCAACACGGCGGTGCCGCCAAAGAAGATGGCAGCCAGAACCATGGTGGCGACGACAGTCACCGCATAGGTTTCGAACAGGTCAGCGGCCATGCCGGCGCAGTCGCCGACATTGTCGCCGACATTGTCGGCGATCGTGGCCGGGTTGCGCGGATCGTCTTCGGGAATACCGGCTTCGACCTTGCCGACGAGATCGCCACCGACGTCGGCGCCTTTGGTGAAGATGCCGCCGCCGAGACGAGCGAAGATCGAGATCAGCGATGCGCCGAAGCCGAGCGAGACCAGCGAGTCGATGACGATGCGGTCATTGGGCTGGAGGCCCATGAAGTGGGTCAGGATGAGGTAGTAGATCGACACGCCGAGCAAGGCGAGGCCAGCAACCAGCATGCCGGTGATGGCGCCCGATTTGAACGCGATGTCGAGGCCGGCAGCGAGACTGTTCGATGCGGCCTGCGCCGTGCGAACGTTGGCGCGAACGGAGACATGCATGCCGATGAAGCCGGCGGCGCCTGAAAGCACCGCTCCGATCAGGAAGCCGATCGCGGCGGTGATGGACAGCAACCACCAGGCGAGCACGAGGACGACGACGCCAACGATGGCGATGGTGGTGTACTGACGCGCCAGATAGGCTTGTGCGCCCTCGCGGATAGCCGCGGAGATTTCCTGCATGCGTGCATTGCCCTGATCGGCCGCAAGGACCGAACGTGTCGCCCAGATGGCGTAAAGGATTGAAAGCAGGCCGCAGGCGATGACGGCGGAAATAATTGTCATTGCCGGATTTTCCTCGATTGATGGCCCAAAAGAACCCCTCCCTGGGCCGTTGAGACAAAGACCGGATTCCGAGCACGGAATCCGCCTCTTCGCAGCGGTGTATGCGAAACAGGGCTGCGAACGTCAAGATATTGTTCGGTTTTTGCCCGGCTTTCGCCCAAATGGTTGGGACCAGGCGGCGGCTGCCGTCAGCACCCTGCGATTAGATCGATTGAAATTAGCCCTGACGCAGGGCGTGGCTACTCTGCCTCCCGGCCCATCCGGCGCGCCGTGTAGCGCTCTATGGCCGACAGGCCGTCATAGATCAGCACGGCAAGGGCTGCCACGATCAGGCCGCCCTGCAGGATGAAGGCGAGATTGTTGGATAACAACCCGGCGATGATCACTTCGCCCAGCGTTTTGGCTGCCACGGTCGAACCGATGGTCGCCGTGGCAAGGCTGATCACCACCGACAGCCTGATGCCGCCGAGAATGATCGGGGCGCTGAGCGGCAGCTCGACCTTGGTGAGCCTTTGCCAACCGGTCATGCCGGCGCCGCGCGCCGCCTCGACGACGTTGGCAGGTAGCGTCGTCAGGCCGGTCAGCGCGTTCTCGAAGATCGGCAGCAGGCCATAGAGAAACAGCGCGATCAGTGTCGGCTTCTCGCCGAAGCCGACGGCCGGCACGGCGAGTGCCAGCACCGCCACGGGCGGAAAGGTCTGGCCGATGTTGACCAGGCTGCGCGACAGCGGCAGGAATTCGGCGCCGGCGGGCCTGGTGACCAGGATGGCAAGCGCCACCGCAACGATGGTTGCTGCCACGGTGGCGATCAGAACCGTGCGCAAATGCAGCAATGTCAGCGTCAGCAGGCTGCCCTGGTTGTAGATCACCGGCGCATTGTTTTCGGTCAGCGGCTTCAGCAGCGGCACGAACCAGCCGGGATTGGTGACGAAGGCAACGAGCAGCATCACCAGGGCAAGTCTGAGCAGCGATGGAAGCCAGGCCTTCATGCGGGCCTCGCCGCGCGCTTCACCAGCCCGTCGACGGTGACGCGGCCAAGCGGC
>NZ_RZRW01000572.1:0-3604 GCF_003998745.1 Mesorhizobium sp. M7A.F.Ca.US.014.04.1.1
AACAGTGCCTGCTTGTCGGCAAAATGATGGTAGAGCGCGCCGCGCGTCACGCCGGCGGCGGCGACGATCTCCGGCGTGCCGGTCTCGGAATAGGATTTCTCCGTGAACAGCTTTCGCGCCGCGGCAATCAGGTGGGCGCGCGTGGCTTCGGTGCGGTCGCGGTTGGAACGACGCGCGAAATCTTGTTGCATACATGCAGCCTGTATGTTAATTCGGTTTACATGCAGACTGTATGTTAATTGACGGGAGAAGGAAAGATGAAGACCACGAGCTATTACCCGGTGCTGATGACCGGCGACGTCGCCGGCACGGCGGCCTTTTATGTGAAGCATTTCCGCTTCCAGCCCCTGTTCGAAAGCGACTGGTATGTGCATCTGCAATCGGGGGAGGACAGAAGAGTCAATCTCGGCATCGTCCAGGGCGACCATGAGACCATCCCGGAAGAGGGGCGGGGCCGCGCTTCGGGCCTGCTGATCAATTTCGAGGTTCGCGACCCGGACGCTGTCTATGAGCGCGTCGTCGCCGCCGGCCTGCCGATCCTGCGCTCGCTGCGCGACGAGCCCTTCGGCCAGCGCCATTTCATCACCAAGGACCCCAATGGCGTGCTGATCGACGTCATCAAGCCGATCCCGCCGAGCGAGGCGTTTCTGGCGCAGTATGCGGAAGGGGTGGCGGGAGCCTGAGCGCCCGCCTCAACTGGCCCTTGCCACCGGCGTCACCGTCACCTGGCTGACACCGGTGCGGCGCACGACGGTGCACAGCGTCTCGCGGCCGATGCGTTCGGCGTCGAGCATGCGCACCAGGTCGTCGACGCCGGTGACAGGACGGCCGTCGATGGCGGCGATGATGTCGCCTTCTTTCAGGCCGGCCTTGGCCGCCGGGCCGTCCTTCTCGACGCTGCGCAGGCGAACCGCCGTGCTGGTCGAGACTTGCGACAACAGGGCGGCGCGGCGCGGCAAACTGGCAGTGTCGGCCGAGACGCCGATGAAGGCGCGGCGGACACGGCCGAAGCGGATGATCTCCGAAATGACGAAATTGGCGGTGTTGGAGGCGACAGCGAAGGCGATGCCCTGCGCGCCATGGATCATGGCGGTGTTGACGCCGATCACCTCGCCGGCCGACGAAACCAGCGGCCCGCCGGAATTGCCGGGGTTGAGCGCTGCGTCGGTCTGGATGACGTCGTCGATCAGCCGGCCGGTCGAGGCGCGCATGGAGCGGCCGAGCGCCGAGACGACGCCGGAGGTGACGGTCCATTCAAAGCCGAGCGGATTGCCGATGGCGATGGCGATCTGGCCGCGCCGCAGCCGCTTGGAATCGGCGAGCGGTGCGACATCGGCAAAGCTGCCGTCGGCGCGCACCAGCGCGATGTCGGTGTCGGGATCGCGGCCGAGCACGCGGCCTTCGCGGGAGGCGCCGTCCGGCATCGAGACGCGCACTGTCCTGGCATCGCCGACGACGTGGAAATTGGTGACGACCAGTCCGTCCGGCGCGATGACGAAGCCGGAGCCGTGACCGCCCTGGCCGCCGACGCGTTCGATGCGGCAGACGGCCGGGCCGATGCGGTCGACGGCGTCCGCAACGGTCGTCGAATATGCGTCGAGCAATGTATCGTCAGGTTCGAATTTGGCTGCGGCGAGGGCCATGGAAGGGCTCCGTATTTTTCGGGCGAAAGGATGATTTTTTTCCTGTGCGCGTCGTTGTCCCAAAACCGCTGAGCACTTTTGGGCGACACGCACTATATGTGCGGAGCGGCTGGAACCGCCGCGACCTGACCAGATGGCCAGTCAAACCGGCAACTAGCCTTCAGGCGAGTACCTCTGAACGCGCTGTCGAGCGATATCTGGGGCATGGATGAACCCAGGAGACCAATATGAGCGATTTCAATCTGAGTGCGTTTTCGCAAGCCATCGCCGATCTCGCCGCCCAGGCGGCAGCGGCAACGGCTGGCTTCGCCACGCATCATCACCGCACGGCAAGCGCCTTCCACTGGCGTGACGGTTATTTCGTCACCGCCGAGGAGGCTGTCGAGGCCGGCGAGGAGATCGAACTGACGCTGGCCTCGGGTGAGGCGGTGAAGGCAGAACTGGTCGGCCGCGATCCGTCGACTGGCGTTGCCCTGCTGAAGCCGGCTACGGCCATCAACGCCGTGCCGTTGGCCAGGGCTGACGCGGTGCGGCCAGGCAACATTGCCATCGCCATCGGCAATAGCAACGGGTCGGCTCTGGCCGTTTCGGGCTCGGTAGGCGAAGTCGGTCCGGCCTGGCGCTCGATGCGCGGCGGCACCATCGACCGGCGCATCAATCTGGCCGTCGGTGCCGGCGGCCGTTTCGAGGGCGGCCCGGTTCTCGACGCCAAGGGTGCGCTGATCGGCATGCTGCTGTTCGGGCCGCGCCACCGGGCGCTGGTCATGCCTTACGAGACGATCGAGCGGGCGGTTGCGACGCTGCGCGAAAAGGGCCATGTCGCGCGCGGTTATCTCGGCGCCGGCCTGCATCCGGTACGCGACCGCGACGCGCATGGCGCGATGGTGATGAGCCTCGATGACGATGGTCCCGCCAAGGCCGCCGGTCTCTCTCTCGGCGATATCATCGTGGCGTGGAACGGTGAGGCGGTGCATGGCCCGCGCGACCTGATCCGCAGGCTCGGACCAGACAGTGCGGGCGCTTCGGTGACGCTCGGCGTGGTGCGCGGCGGCGAACAGCGCGATGTCGGGCTGACCATCGGCGAAAAGCCGCTTTCCTGAGAGGAGTGATGGACACGCTCACCAGCGACCGGATCATGCATGACGGTGCCGTCTCGCGGCGGCTGGTGGTGCTGATTGCGCTTGGCGATGCGTCGCGCGCCGAGCGCTTGGCGGCCTCGCTGGCCGCGAGCGATGACCTGCTGCCGGTGGTGGCCGGCAGGGCTGACGTCGCCATCGTTGACGACAGCAGCGGCGGTGCCGTGCCGGCCGCCATTCCCCGGGTTCTGCTATCGGGACGCGCTGGCGAACGGCCCGCGGGCGAGGTGTTGGCCGTCCTCCAAACGGGCGCGGACGATTTGTTGATCGCTGCGGCGGCGCGGCTGGCGGCGGCCGGCTATCGGGTATCGGGCGAGCGCAGAACCGGACGCCATGAGGATTTCCATACTGGCGATGGCGAGCCGTTCGAAGATGAAGCCTCCGACGAGCATGCCGTCCGTCCTTCGCTGTCGCCGCGCGAGGCGGAAGTGCTGGCGCTGCTGGCCGAGGGCGCACCCAACAAGGTGATCGCGCGGCGGCTGAACATTTCCGTGCACACCGCGAAGTTCCATGTCGCCGCAATCCTGATCAAGCTCGGTGCCGCCAACCGCACCGACGCGATTGCCACTGCGATGCGGCAGGGGCTGGTGCTGGTTTAGTCATAAACCCTACGCTGCGTAACGCGGTGTCCGGCGTGTCGGGTCTTGCGCTGTGGTCGCCCGCCGCGCAAAGCTTCGCGTCTGACGTGTTGCAAGGGAGGCGCAAGGAAATGTCGCTCAAGGGAAAGACGCTGTTCATCTCCGGCGGATCGCGCGGCATCGGGCTGGCGATCGCGCTGCGCGCGGCGCGCGACGGCGCCAATGGGACGATCGCGGCCAAGACCGC
>NZ_RZRW01000573.1:0-3599 GCF_003998745.1 Mesorhizobium sp. M7A.F.Ca.US.014.04.1.1
TTCATTATTCAATTTTCAAAGAACAGACATCACTTCACGCAATGTCGTGGCCCGCTTCGCTTTTGGCTCCGGGGCCGTCCGAGTGTCGCTTACGCGGCTCTCTTGAATTTCGCTAAGGGCAGGCTTAGAAGCAAACTTCTTCGTCGCCAGCGGCGAGCCGCCCTCGTTCGTGAGGCGTATATAGTCGCCACCAACGACAACTGTCAACACACATCGATAATGTTTTTGAACTTTTTGCGACAGAAATTTCGGACCCGATCTGTCGATAGCCAACTGCCCCAGGGGAACGCTGGCAACATGCGTGGCACGGCCCGGAAGGAGCCCTATTGCCGCCGCATTGCCGTTCGACACCAAAGCCATCGAATGTGGGCGCCGCCGATCGAGCAGCGCCTCTCTTAGGAGCCCTCCTATATAGGAGTGTGCGATGGGCCTTGCGGAGAAGGTACACCGCCCCGCCTGGTAGAGTGCTCTATAGGAGAAGTGCCTGGGGGCAATTCGGTCGGAGCCTGGCGCTTCGTTGACTTCACCTGCCATGACAGGCAAATGTCACGGCCACAACAAAAGCGACAAGCCGTTCCGCCCGGGGAAGAAGCAGCCTTTCTGGATGCCAGACACGGAAGATGTCATAGCCGAACTCGGCAATGAGCCGCCGCTGATCGCGGATGGCCGCAGCGGCCCGCCCGACCGGCGAGAGGTTTCTGCACGCTGGCTGTCGGGAACATTTCTCACTGGCGTGACCTCGAGCGTGTTGATGGGCGTGGCGCTGTTCGCCGCTCTTGACGGCCGCCAGCAGCTGGCCACCCCACCCGAGATCGCCGAGTTGATCAGCCTTGCCGGCAACGGAGATTCCGGCGAAGTCGCCAAGACGACCAGGCTGGTGGCGCCACGTCAGATCGCAAAGGCCAAGGACCGCCGCCGCATGGAAGTGTCGATGGTCACCAAGGTCGGCGACCGCGACGTCATCCACACCATGCCTTTCGTGCAGATCAAGATGGCCCTTGCCGCCGGCCACACCACCAGCCGCGCCTACCCCCCCTTCGACCCGATGCAAGTGTTCGGCGACGACGGCGACGACAATGCCCAGCCGGCGACGGCCTCGGCCGCTTCCGGCCAGATCTACGGCGCCAAGGTCGAAAGCGAGATGAGCCTGAAGACCGTCGATTTTCCGATCGACACGGCTTCCTTCGACGAAAAGAGCGACCTCTCCGCCGACGAGGTGGAAAAAGTGGTGCGCGAGGCCGGCACCGACCTCAGCGACGGCGCCGTGCAGGTCGCTTCGCTCCACTATGTCGATCCGCAGCGATTCGGCGAAGCCTTTGCCGAGAGCATGGCCGGCTCCTACGACGTCAAGATCGTGCCGGAAAACGTCTCGGTGGCGCCGCGAGCCACCGTTGACGACCAGGCGCCGGCTTTCGCCGAGGAAATCATCCCCTTCACCAAGGATCTCGACGTCACCGAGGCTTTTGCTGATTCGGGCTACACAGGGGAAGACGCCACCGGAATGGCCGAAGCCATCGCCAAGTTGCTCAATGCGACGGCGCTCAAGGCTGGAACCGTGCTGCGCGTCGGCCTCGAGGTTCACGGCGATGCCGCCAAGGTCGTGCGCACCAGCGTCTACGACCGGACCCAGCACATCGTCACCATCGCGCTCAACGATCGCGGCCAGTATGTGCCGGCGCAGGAACCGGATCCGAACCCCGAATTGCTGACGGCCTTCGATGATTCGTCGGCGCCGGTGGTGGTGCGCGGCAACCTGCCCAACGTCTATGACGGCATCTACCGCGCCGCCTACTCCTACGGCATGTCCAAGGCGATGACGCAGCGGTTGATCAAGCTGCTGGCGTCCGATGTCGACTTCCAGTCTCGCCTCAGCCCCGCCGACCGCATCGAAGTCCTGTTCTCGCAGCCCGACGGCGACGATCAGACCTCGGACAGCTCCGAGCTTCTCTACGTCTCGGCGACGTTCGGCGGCCAGACCCGCAACTTCTACCGCTTCCAGATGCAGGACGGCGGCACCGACTATTTCGATGAGGACGGTTCGAGCGCCGAGCAGTTCCTGTTGCGCAATCCCCTGCCCGCCGGGAAATTCCGCTCCGGGTTCGGCGCCCGCAGGCATCCGATCCTCGGCTATGTCCGCATGCACACCGGCGTCGACTGGGCAGCACCCATCGGCACGCCGATCATCGCCGCCGGCAACGGCACGGTCGAGAAGGTCGGCTGGGCCGGCGGTTACGGCAAGCAGATCATCATCCGCCACGCCAATGGCTACGAAACCTCATACAATCACCAGAGCGCCTTTGCCAAAGGCATCGAACCGGGCGTGCACGTCCGCCAGGGCCAGACCATCGGCTTCCTCGGCCAAACCGGCCTCGCCACCGGCCCGCATCTTCACTACGAGCTGATCGTCAACGGCACCAAGGTCGATCCGATGCGTGTCCGCCTGCCGGTCGGCAAGGTGCTGAAGGGCGATGACCTCGTCGCCTTCAAGCGCGAACGCGAACGCATCGACGAACTGTTGAAGCAGGAAGACAGCGATTCGCTGAAGGTTGCGAGCGCCAAGATCGACGGTTGATCGGCTTCAGCCTGGCGTATCTTCGGCCTTTCGCGGCCATGGCAATCGATCACCGGGAATGGTCGTCCAGGCGATAACAGCCGCAAGCAGGCAAAGCAGCGCGGTCACCGAAGAAACCGCGGCAAACGCGGCGTCGCTGGCGGCGAGCCTTGTCGCATCGATGGCCGGGGCAAGCCCGGCTGGCGCCGGTTCACCAAATCCCGGGATGCCGGACGTTGCGCTCGCGTCCAGTGCATTCGCGTAGACCCACGCGGCAAGCGAGCCCATCGCCGCCACCGCGATCAGACCGCCGATGCGTGAGACGGCATTGTTGATGCCGGAGGCCGCCCCCGTGTCCTTGTCCTCCACCGCCGTCATGATCGCGGTCGACAAGGGCGACACGACCAGAGCCATGCCGAGCCCCATCAGCCCCATCAGCGGGAATGTTCCGGTCCAGAAATTGTGGATGCCGGCGTAGGTGAGCAAGGCCAGCCCGGCAAACGCAAAAGCCACGACCAGGCTGCCGCAGGCGATCGGAAAACGCGGTCCGATCCGGTCCGACAGCTTGCCGACAGGTCCCGACAAAAGCGCGATCGATGCCGACAAGGGCAGGAAGATGAAGCCGACCTCGGCCGTGCTCAGGCCCCAGCCGGCGATCAGCAGCATTGGCAGATAGAAAAGGTTGGCCGACAGCGCAAAATAGAGGAAGAACGTCGCCACATTGGCGCCGGCGAAAGCACCGACGCGAAACAGGCTGAGGTCGATCATCGGCTCGCGCTGCCGAAGCTCGAAGACGATGAAGACAGCCAGCAATACGACGCCGGCGGCAATGCTCGGCCCTGCCATGAGGCCCTCGCCGCTGGCGCTCATCGAGGTCAGCCCATAGGCAAGCGCACCGAAAGCCAATGTCGCGAGCGCTGCACCGCCGAGATCCAGGCTGCGTTTCTCCGTCGGCACATCGGCCGGAACCTTGGCCAGCAGAAGCCAGATCGAAATCAAGCCCAGCGGCAGGTTGATGGCGAAGATCGCCCGCCAGATGCCGTCACCG
>NZ_RZRW01000574.1:0-3572 GCF_003998745.1 Mesorhizobium sp. M7A.F.Ca.US.014.04.1.1
TGCCCGAGGCGCTACCCTTCCAGGACGCCATGAACAAGGTGACCCGCCGGCAATTGCCGACGGTCGATGCGCTCTATGGCTCCGAGGACAATATGGAGGGTTTTCGCGCTTTTGCGGAGAAGCGGGAGCCGGTGTGGAAGGGGAAGTGAGGATTGTTGCCGAAATGACGGCGCTTATCCCCCTCTGTCCTGCCGGACATCTCCCCCTCAAGGGGGGAGATTGGCAGCTTCGATCTCTGCACTCTTCTTGCGACGCCGAAGGTTGGCGAAAGCCTTCGCAACATCCGATCTCCCCCCTTGAGGGGGAGATGTCCGGCAGGACAGAGGGGGGCGCCCAGGCTCAGCCTTGGCCGCCTCTCCAGCACCCATGACCGACTACATCAAGCTCATCGACGCCGAGACCTGGGCCTTCATCGAGCGCACCAATTCCTATTACCCGCCCGATACGATCGACTACACGATCGTGCAGCAGCGCGAGATTTACGACCGCATGTGCCGGGAATTCTTTGCCGGCTACCCCGAGGGCGTCGCTGTCGAAACCTCCGCCATTGCAACGCCGACGCACGATATCCCGATCCGTATCTACCGAAGCCCACTTCAGGCAGGCGTGACGGTGCTCTATGTCCATGGCGGTGGCTTCATCCTTGGTGGGCTGGACAGCCATGACGATGTTTGCGCGGAGCTGTGCTCGCGCACAGGCTATGAGGTGGTCTCCGTAGATTACCGGCTGGCGCCGGAACATTTGCATCCAGCCGCCTTTGACGATGCCATGAGCGCCTTCGAATGGGCCGCCGCCAATCGCGATCATCCTATCGTGCTCTGCGGCGACAGCGCCGGCGGCAATCTCTGCGCCGCCGTCAGTCACGCCACGCGCGGCCATTCGAAAAGGCCGGTCGGCCAGGTGCTGATCTATCCCGGCCTCGGCGGAAACCGCTCGAAAGGCTCCTATGTCAAGCACGCCGAAGCGCCGATGCTGACCGTGCGCGATCTCGAATTCTACAAGCACATTCGCACTGGAGGGCAAGACCGTAGCGGCGATGCGACGCTGGCCCCGCTTGCCGACACCGATTTCTCCAACTTGCCGGAGACAGTGCTGATCACCGCCGAATGCGACCCGCTGTCATCGGATGGCGAGACCTATCGCGACCTGATCATCACGGCAGGTGGCCACGCGACGTGGTTCGAGGAGCCGGGATTGGTGCACGGCTATCTCAGAGCCCGGCACACGGTTGGCCGCGCCCGCACCAGCTTCACCCGGATCGTCGGTGCGGTGACCGCGCTTGGACAGGGCGACTGGCGCTGGTGAGCGCGGCCAAACTCTGAGGACCAAGTGACGCCCCTTCACGCCACCGAGGCAGCCGCTGCCCGGCCGGCGCTGCGGCCGGAAAAGATGCAGCCGCCGAGGAAGGTGCCTTCGAGCGCCGCATAGCCATGCACGCCGCCGCCGCCGAAACCGGCGGCTTCGCCGACGGCATAGAGCCCGGCTACCGGCTGGCCATCTGCCCCCAGCACGCGGCTGTCGAGATCGGTCTGCAGGCCGCCCAGCGTCTTGCGGGTCAGGATGTTAAGCCGCACCGCGATCAGCGGGCCATTTGCCGGATCGAGCATCTTGTGCGGCTTGGCCGTGCGGATCAGCCGGTCGCCGAGATAGGCGCGCGCGCCGCGCAGAGCGGTGATCTGCATATCCTTGGAGAACAGGTTGTCGAGCTGCCTATCGCGGGCGTGGATCTCGCGCTCGACTTGAGCCACCTCAAGCAGCGCCTCGCCGCCGGCCAGCGCGTTCATGCGCGCGACCAGCGCCGGCAAATCGGCCTCGACGATGAAGTCCTCGCCCTTTTCCATGAACGCCTTGACGGGGCCCGGAATGCCCGATGTGGCGCGGCCGAGCACCTGGCGCCAGCTCTTGCCGGTCAGATCGGGGTTCTGCTCGGAGCCCGACAGCGCGAACTCCTTCTGGATGATCTTCTTGGTCAGGATGAACCAGGAGTAGTCGAAGCCGGTGCTCATGATGTGGGAGAGCGTGCCCAGAGTGTCGAAGCCGGGATAGAGCGGCACCGGCAGGCGCTTGCCGCGCGCATCGAGCCACAGCGATGATGGGCCGGGCAGGATGCGTATCGCATGGTCGGTCCAGATCGGCGCCCAGTTCTTGATGCCCTCGACATAGTGCCACATGCGGTCGCGGTTGATGATCGAGCCGCCGGCCCGTTCCGTGATCGCCAGCATGCGGCCGTCGACGTGGTCGGGCACGCCGGTGATCATGCGCTTGGGCGCCGCGCCCAGCCGCTGCGGCCAGTTTTCCCGTACAAGCTGATGGTTGGCGCCGATGCCGCCGGAAGCGACGATCACGGCTTGCGCGCGAAGCTCGAAATCTCCTGATATTTCGCGCGAACTCTTGTGGCCGCGCTCGGCGGTGCTCGGTTGCAGGATGTCGCCGCGCACCCCGTCGACAGTCGCACCCGTGCGGGTCAATTCATCGACCCGATGGCGGAATTTGAAACTGATCAGTCCGCGCTTCTGCGCCTCGCGCACGCGCTGTACGAAAGGTTCGAGAACGCCGGGGCCCGTGCCCCAGGTGATGTGGAAGCGCGGCACCGAATTGCCGTGGCCGATGGCATTGCCGCCGCCTCGCTCGGCCCAGCCGACCACGGGAAAGAATTTCAGGCCGCGCTGTATCAGCCAGGAGCGTTTTTCGCCGGCGGCAAAGCCGACATAGGCTTCCGCCCATTTGCGCGGCCAGAAATCCTCGGGCCGATCGAAAGCCGCGGTGCCCAGCCAGTCTTCCAGCGCCAGGTCATGCGAATCGCGGATGCGCATGCGCCGCTGCTCGGGCGAATCGACGAGGAAAAGGCCGCCGAACGACCAGAATGCCTGGCCGCCGAGCGACTGCTCCGGCTCCTGGTCGACGATGATGATTTTCTTGCCGGCCTCGGCAAGCTCGGCGGCGGCAACCAGCCCTGCAAGGCCGGCGCCGACAATGATCACGTCCGCATCGTCAGCCATTTTTCCTCCCAGAATTAGCCGGCTATTTCAATGCAAGGAATTCAGACGGTCTCCCAGCCTTCTTTGCCGCCGGCGCGGAAGATGGCGTCGATGACTTTCTGGTTGAGCACCGATTCCTCCAGCGTGAAGACGCGCTCCTTGCCGCCCTGTGCTGCACGCGCGAAGGTCTCGACCTCCAGCCGGTACTGCTGCGTGCCGGGAAAGCGGAAAACCTGCGCCTCGGTGTGGTTCTGGTTGTGCAGTTCGACGCGGTGGTGGTCGTAGAGCCCGGCATTGAAAGGCGAGAACAACTCGATGAAACCCTTCTCGCCGTGGAACACCATCACCTGGCGCGCCGCCATCTGCGTCGACAGATAGAACGACAGCTCGAAGTCACCGAAATCGGCACGGATCGAGGAGTAGATGTCGGTGCCGAATGTCTTGTCGCGCTCGATCGTCGCCTGCACGCGCAGCGGCTCCTTGCCGGTGGAAAAGCGCGTCGACACGGTCGGGTAAACGCCGATGTCGGGCAGCGCGCCGCCGCCGAGGTCGAGCTGGTTGCGCATGTTGCTGGGGTCGACGTTGTAGTAGGAG
>NZ_RZRW01000575.1:0-3568 GCF_003998745.1 Mesorhizobium sp. M7A.F.Ca.US.014.04.1.1
CGGCCTCGACGTGGTCGCCGTCTACATCGCCTTTCGCATCAACTATCGTGCCGCTCGCGCACGCGAAGAAGTCTCGGTTTCGCGCACCAGCCTCGACATCCGCAAGACAGCCCCCTCGGGGAAATCGGAAGCGCATCGCTTCAATCCGTTCTGGGCGCGGTTTTCGGTGGCCCGTCACGCCGAGATCGGCATCACAGGCATGACGGTGCAAGGTGAAGGCCAGAACGTGCCGATCGGATCGTTCCTGGACCCCGATTCCCGCGAGAGTTTTGCCACCGCCTTTTCGCGCGCGCTGGCGCCCGCCAAGACACGCTGAGGCAGCCGCGAGCGATTCCTGGGCTCGAATCCGGTGCCTATCCGGGTATGCGCCGCAAGAAGGCAAGTTTCGGGTGGCGATCGACGCCCCGAGGGGCGATATTCCGGCTCAAGGAGACAGTTCCATGAGCACACACACCGCAGTCCTCAAAAAGGACATCACGCCTGAGGGCAGCGATTATGAGATCGTGCGCCGTGCCATCGAGAAGATCAGTCTCGACTATCGCGATCAGCCTTCCCTCGAAGAGCTGGCCGAGGAGGTCGGCGAGACGCCGACCGGCCTGCAAAAACTCTTCACCCGCTGGGCCGGCCTGTCGCCCAAGGCCTTCCTGCAGGCGGTGACACTGGACCATGCGCGCAGGCTGCTCGATTCCGGCATGCCTCTGCTCGAGACCTCATTCGAACTGGGCATGTCCGGCCCCGGCCGGCTGCATGACCTGTTCGTCACGCACGAGGCGATGTCGCCGGGCGACTACAAGACACGCGGCGCCGGGCTCACCATTCGCTACGGCTTCCATTCCTCGCCGTTCGGCACCGCCCTGATCATGGCCACCGAGCGCGGGCTCGCCGGCCTCGCCTTCAGCGACCCCGGCGAGGAACGCGCCGCCTTCGCCGACATGTCCAGCCGCTGGCCGAACGCCATCTACGTCGAGGACATGACTGCCACCGGCCCCTATGCCGCCCGTATCTTCGACCCGACGCTGTGGCGCCCCGACCAGCCGCTGCATGTCGTCATGATCGGCACCGACTTCCAGGTTCGCGTCTGGGAGGCGCTGCTCAAGATCCCGATGGGCAAGGCCCGCACCTATTCCTCGATTGCGGCCAGCATCGGCGCACCGTCCGCCAGCCGTGCGGTCGGTGCGGCCAACGGCGCCAATCCGCTCTCTTTCGTGGTGCCTTGTCACCGCGCCATCGGCAAATCAGGCGACCTCACCGGTTATCATTGGGGCCTGACCCGCAAGCGCGCCATTCTGGGTTGGGAAGCCGGGCAGGTATCGTAATATCGATTTTTCTCGATATTGCGAAGAAAAACATGGTTCTATCGGCGCTATCAAGTATAAGCGCTATTTACGCTGTGGTTCCGCTTTTGCAACCGAGGGCAACCTCCGGTTCCTGTAGTTGTTATTTTTGAGGCGTTATTTTAGGTAACTCTAAATTAACCACGATAAAGTGATGATGCTCTCATATTAATCCGGACGATCCGGCTTGATAGGAGGTCTCGATGACATTGTTTCGCGCCGCCTGCGGCGCAGCTCTGCTGGTTGCCAGCGTCGACGAGGCCGCGTTGGCCACGACGCAGAATGTCATCTTCAACGGCACGATCGCGCCCACCTGCACGCTGGTCGTTGCCACCAACGGTACGATGACGGCCAGTCCCGATCTCCAGTCCCTGAGCTCCCACAACAGCGGCGGCTCGGCTGGAACCGTGACGCTGACGACGACCGGAGGTGTGTCGCTGAGCGTCGACCCGGTCACCACCATGACGGTGCCATCCGCCGACAGCACGTCGACGACCTGGACACCCACCTACTCCGCCGCCGGCGCGCATTCCATCGTCGAGACCGGCTCGACAACCAGCATCACCACCCCCGGCGCAGATCTCGTCTCGGTTCACCTTGCCGGAACCAAGGGCGGCAGCAATCGCTTCGCCAACGGCAATTATCAGGCAACGGTAACGCTGCGCTGCGAATGACGCGAGCGAAGGAGGGGTCGTGAAACATGCTCGAATCCTGGCGACGGCGTTGGCCGTCGGATTGGCGCCCGTTGCCGCCAAGGCTCAGTCGATGTCGCCGATGCGTGGCGAGATCAACAGCTTCACCGACGTCTTTGCGGTTCGCGTCTTCCCCGCCAATCCCTACGACCGCAACATCCGGGTCGAAATTCACGTCTACGATCAGGATTTCCAGCCGGTAGATGCCAGGGTCTCTCCAAATGTCTTCCAACTGGCCTCCCAGGCCTCCCGTTCTGTCCTTGTGGTTGTGCCTTTCGGCGGCGCTGCCGAGCGTACAGTGCGTATCTGTACCGAAAGCATCCCCTTTCCCAATCAACAGACGCAGATAAGGGCACAGATATGCGGAAAGTTTTTTGGGCGCCGCAAGTCCTGACACTGGCGCTCGCGGCTGTTTGGGCGGGTGCCTCGCCGGCCGGGGCCGAGGACGTCTACAACCTCAACCAGAACGAAAGCGGCTTCAACCTGCCCGGCGTCACCTTGCCCCAGGGCCAGGACGAGGTCCATGCCGCGGATGGCACCACTTGCCGTTCCGCCGTCTCCGGCTCCGGCGCCTATGTCGATCTCGGCGTCATCAGAGGCAACAGCCAGTCCGACAATGATGTCGCCACTTACGGCCGCGTGGTGATCCCCATCGGGCGTACGCCCAAGCGCGTCGATTGCAGCCGTCTCTACGAGCTTGAGGTCGAGCGCCTTCAGCTGGAGCTGAAGCTCCTCAAAATGGGCCTCGGCACCGACGGCCAGACGGCGAGTATTGCCGCCACCGCTCCCGCGACCGCATCACCGGGGTGGGCCAACGAAGGCTGGAGCATCAGAACCGGAAATGGCGATGGCAAGAAAAAGAAGAAGCAGTAGCCGCGCGCTGTTTGCGATGGCGGCACTTGCCGGTTCCTGCCTTCCGATGCAGGCGGCGATCATCGGCACCTGCACCATCATGGTCGGGGCGTCCGGAACGATGAAGGCCAGTCCCGCCATCAGCATACTGGGCTCCAAACAGGCAGGCGGATCGAGCGCCAGCGCCACCGTGGTGGCAAGCTCCCTGTTATGCTCAATACTCAACCTGCTTGACTGCTATTCGGTTTCGGCGCCGGCGCCTGCCGCATTCTCGTCCGCGCCGAGCGGCGGTGGCACCAACGTGACGTTCGCTTCGGTCTTCCGCCTCGATGGCTCGGGGGCCGATGTCAACGGAAGTGTGCCGCAGAGGGTTGCCAACGGCACCCACGCGATGCAGGTCGACCTCACCGCCACCAAGTCGAGCGGTATCTTTCCCGCCGGCAACTATCAGGGCACGGTCACCGTGCGCTGCGAATAAGGCCGCGACAACTCAAATCGGGCTGGACCATGCGCGTGGTCTGGCAAGCTGCGGCCTTACAGGTTAGCTTCCACGCAATCGGAACGATCTGCGTTCGCCCGGACGCACGAAGACGCTCCGGCATTTTGAATTTGCGTTGCCAGGAGGCCCTGCTTGATTATCGTCATCGGCTCGATCAACCTCGACCTTATCGCCAAGGTCGACCGCTTGTC
>NZ_RZRW01000576.1:0-3551 GCF_003998745.1 Mesorhizobium sp. M7A.F.Ca.US.014.04.1.1
ATGCCGACATGGCCAACCTCGCCAAGCGGCGCCAAGTAAGGAAAAACTGGAATGAAGGATCTTTCCGTTCTGATCGTAGGCGGCGGCGCTGGCCTCGGCGCGCTTTTGGCCAGGATGGCTGTAGAGGCCGGGGCTGCAAAGATCGGCATCATCGACATCAACCAGGACGCCGCCGAAGCCGCTCTCGCACCGGCAAAGGCCAACGGCCTGCCGACCGCGGCCGCCCTGTGCGACATCCAGGTCGGCCCTCAGTGCCACGCCGCCTTCGACGCCATCGTTTCGAAGCTCGGGCGTATCGACACGCTGATCAATTGCGCCGCGATCTACCCTCGCCGCCCGCTCCTCGAGATCAGCGACGCCGATTGGGATGCCTCCAATGGCATCAACATCAAGGGCACTTATCATATGATGGTGGCAGCCGTTCGCCACATGCAATCGCAGGAGCCGAAGAGCCATGTGCGTGGCCGGATCGTCAACCTGACCTCTGTCGATGCCTTCAAGGCGCATCCGCAGAACGCCCACTATGCGGCAACCAAGGCCGCCGTGGTCAGCCTGACGCGCTCCTTTGCCCATGACGTCGCAAAACACGGGATCCTGGTCAATTCGGTGGCCCCCGCAGGCATGGCCACGGAGCGGGCCAAGGCCCTCGGCTTCCTCGAGGAACTGGCCAAGGCGAGCCCGCTGGGTCGTGGCGCCGAGCCTGCGGAGATTGCCGAGTGGGTTCTCATGACCGGCGGCCCCAAGAATACCTACATGACCGGAGAAAACGTAATTGTTTCAGGTGGTTATATATACGCCTGAGCTATTTTCGCGCGCCGGCGGCGCTGAATTGTCCAACAGGAACGCAAGCGAAAGGAGGTGGAATAGACGATGACCGGCAAGCTTCGCCTTCCCTCGCTGAATGCGCTTCGCGTCTTCCACGCCGTCGCGCAGCACAAGAGCTTCCGGCAGGCGGCGGATGAATTGCTGGTCACGCCGCAGGCCGTCGGACAGCAGATCAAGCTACTGGAGGACACGCTTCAGGTGACACTGTTCGAACGCAAGGGGCGGTCGGTCGAATTGACCGAGTCTGCCATCCTTCTCTCGCACTATGTCAAAGCTGGGTTCGACGAATTTTCCGAAGGTGTTCGCCGCGTCACCAAGTCGAATTACCGGGACCGCATCAACCTGAATGCGAGCCCCTATTTCGCGACCCACTATTTGCTGCCTCGCCTATCTCTGTTCCGGGAGATATTGCCCGGTGCGGATCTGCGCCTGACGACGATGGTCGATCTGCCCGATTTCGGACGCGACGACATCGATATGACCGTCCAGTGGGGCTACGGCAATTGGCCGGACTACGAGACCATACTGCTGGTGCCTGATCCGAAGGTCATCTGCTGCACTCCGGCCATCGGCGAGAGCATCAAGTCGGCGCAGGACCTGACGTTGTTCACGTTGCTGGACACCGTCAAGTCGAAGCGCCTTTGGCCAGACATTTTACGCCACCTTGCCATCGAGCAGACGGACGGCAACCAAAGCATCAGCTTCGACGATGCCGCGACCATGCGCCGTGCAACCCTGCAAGGCATCGGCGTCGGTCTCGTCTCCGTCATCGACGCCGAGGAAGATTTGAGGTCGGGCGCGCTGGTCGCTCCGGTCGGGCGCGACGCCCTTGCCGATATGCGGCCGGAAGAAGTTCCTGGATTCTACCTGATCGTCCCGCGCGGGCACCTGCGCGTGAAGGCGGTCGCCGCCCTTCACCGATGGCTCGCCCAGCAGGACTGGGGCAGCGATCTGAAGATTTCCTCCGTGCCGAAACCGACCCCGCTTTCCGACTAGGAGCGGCTTTGAGACCGAGCTCCGAAAGAGAACTTTTGGGCCTCCAACAACAAGAAACCAAACAACCTCAACAGTGGAGACGGAACATGAAGACGATGAAATGGGGGGCCGCAGCCATGGCCCTTGGACTTGTGCATTTTGCAGCGCCGGCAGAAGCCGCCGGCGGCAAGACGCTGGAAGCCGTCAAGGCGCGCGGCGTGCTCAACTGCACCGGCCATGACGGGTCTTACCTCGGCTTCGCCGAAGTCGACGACAAGGGCAACTGGAAGGGCATGGACATTGATCTCTGCCGGGCGGTGGCCACGGCCGTGCTCGGCGACCCGGCAAAACTGAAGGTCGTTCCGATCAGCTGGGCGCAGCGCTGGCCGTCCCTGCAATCGGGCGATGTCGACATCATCATCAAGGCGTCAGGCGGCACGCTCAGCCGCGACACCGAGCTCGGCCTGCAATTTTCCATGTCCTATTACCTCGGAACGACCAAGGTGATGGCGCACAAGGAGCTAAACCTCAAGTCGCTCAAGGATGCGGCCGGCGGCACGATCTGCATTCCCGCCGGCACGTCGCAGGAACAGCAGGTCGCGGCCTATACGGCCAAGCTTGGCATCAAGCTCGAACCCGTGCTCATCGAAAAGACCGAGGAGCTCGAGCAGGCCTATTTCTCCGGACGCTGCGATCTCTATGCGCAGTGGGGCCCGACGCTCGCCATTGCGCGCATCGCCAAGAGCAAGGTCGACGACCATGTCATCCTGCCCGACGTGCTCGCCGTCGAGCCTGAAGTCATGATCATGCGCCAAGGCGACGACAATTGGGTTGACATCGCCAACTGGACGCTGAGCACGCTGATCTTCGCCGAGCAGGAAGGCATCACCTCCAAGAACGTCGACGAGGTCAAGGCCAAGCCGACCTCGCCGCAAGTCGCCAAGTTCCTCGGCGTCACGCCAGGCATGGGCAAGGGTCTCGGTCTCGATGATGACTGGGCCTACAAGGTGATCAAGAACGTCGGCAATTACGGCGAAATCTTCGAGCGCGACCTCGGCAAGGACTCGCCCTACAAGATGGACCGCGAGTTGACCAACCTTTGGAACAATGGCGGTGTCCTGTTCCCGCTGGTGATCGACTGATCCGTCCTTAACTCACCCGCTCCAGGCCCCGCCCGGCACAGCCGGGCGGGGTCGGCGACAATTCGGCAAGGATCTTTGGATGGTCAGCCTGCTGAGAAATCAAAAGGTCCGCAACGCGCTGTTGCAGGTCCTCTATGTCGGCTCGATCGCCGCGATGGTGCTTGCCGGCATCGTGATCGCCCGCCGCAACCTGGCTGATCAGGGGATCACCTCCGGATTCGACTTTCTGTTCAAGTCGACGGGTTGGGATGTGAATTTCTCGCTGCTGCCCGCCACGGCCAATGATCCCTATTGGTGGTACTTCCTCATCGGCATCATCAACACGCTGTTCCTGGGGAGCGTCGGCCTGATACTGGCGACGATCGTGGGAACGATCGTCGGTCTGGCGCGGACGTCTTCGAACGATTTGGCGCGGCTGCTCGGCCGTACCTATGTGGACATCTTCCGCAACATTCCGCTGATCCTCCAGGTTTTCTTCTGGTATGCGATCATCACGCACCTGCCGACGCCGCGCAGCGCGCACGAAGCCTGGGGCTTCCTGCTCACCAGCCGAGGACTCTACATCCCATTCCCGAACGTCGGCAGTGCCGCGATCACAGCCACTGTGGC
>NZ_RZRW01000577.1:0-3540 GCF_003998745.1 Mesorhizobium sp. M7A.F.Ca.US.014.04.1.1
GCACAGTAATTTTGCGTGATGTCGCCTTGCGGCGGCGAGGCACCCCGCCTATGCTTCCTGATGAACATGATTTCCCCTGAGACGGTCGCCAACAGCAAGCGCGCCTGGCTGAAGATTCTCGCCCGCTACAAGAAGCCTGACAGGCGGCGCAGCACCGTCGAACTCGCCATCACTCTCATTCCATTCGCCATGCTCTGGGGCCTGTCCTCGGCGGCCTATGCCTATGGCCATTGGTGGGGACTGATCCTCATCCTTCCCGCGGCCGGGTTTCTGGTGCGCATCTTCATGATCCAGCACGATTGCGGCCACGGCTCCTTCTTCGCCAATCGCTACGCGGACGACTGGATCGGCCGCGCGCTCGGCATCCTGACGCTGACGCCCTACGATTGCTGGCGGCGCGCCCACGCGACCCACCACGCCAGCGCCGGCAATCTTGACGAACGCGGCATGGGCGACATCCGGACGCTGACCGTTGCAGAATACCGGCAGATGTCGTGGCGAGGCCGCCTTGCCTATCGTCTCTATCGCCACCCGCTGGTGATGTTCGGGCTCGGTCCGATCTGGCTGTTCATCTTCGAGCAAAGGCTGCCCGTCGGCATGATGCGCGGCGGCCTGACCCCTTGGGTGTCGTCGATGACCACCAATCTTGGCATCGCGGTCGCAGCAGCCATCCTCATTTGGTTCGTCGGTCCCGGCGCGTTCCTGGTGGTCCACCTGCCGATCGTCATCCTCGCCGGTTCGGCCGGCATCTGGCTGTTCTATGTCCAGCACCAGTTCGAGGAAACGGAATGGGCGAAGGATGTCGACTGGGAATTCCAGCACGCCGCCTTGCACGGATCGTCCTATTACGACCTCCCGCCGGTGCTGAACTGGTTCACCGGCAACATCGGTGTCCATCACGTCCATCACCTCTCCGCCAAGGTGCCGTGCTACCGGTTGCAGGAAGTGCTGCGGGATTATCCCGAGCTGCGCGACATCGGCCGTGTCACGCTGCTGGAAAGCCTGCGCTGCGTTAAACTGGCGTTGTGGGACGAGAACCGCCGCAAGCTGGTGTCGTTCCGCGAGGCACGGGCGGCGGCTTAAGCAATTCCAGCAGAAGTGGTGAACGGTTTCCAGGGAAAGCGCGTAGCGTTTTCCCTGGGGCAATTGCGTCAAACCAAGAAAAGTAAAACGACCGCCAGTCTATAGGCACCGCGCCTGGAGCTCCTACCAGGCAGCCCTGATCATGTCGGCGGCCTTTTCGGCGATCATGATGGTTGGCGCATTGGTGTTGCCACCAATCAGTGTCGGCATCACCGAGGCGTCCACGACACGCAAGGCTTCAAGCCCGCGCACCTTGAGTTGCGGATCGACCACCGCCATCTCGTCGACGCCCATCCGACAGGAGCCGACCGGGTGATAGACCGTGTCGGCGCGGGTACGGATATGGGTCATCAGATCGGCATCGCTTGGCTCGCCGGCGATGTGCATTTCCTTGTGCCGGTAGCGCGTCAGCGCCGGTGAAGCCAGCACCTGCCGGGTGATCCTCACGCCTTTCAACAGCAGCTCCGCATCGCGCTGGTCGCTGAGAAAGCGCGGATCGATGCGCGGCGCGGCAAGTGGATCGGCGCTGGCCAGCCCAACCTCGCCACGCGAGTGCGGCCGCAATATGCAGACATGACAGGAGAAGCCGAAGCCGTAGTGCAGCGTGCGCGCATGGTTTTCGACCAGCCCGATGACGAATTGCAGCTGCAGGTCAGGGCGCTCAAGCGCCGGGTCGGATTTGACGAAAGCGCCGCTCTCGGCCGCCGGCGAGGCGATCAGCCCGGTCCCATCCCGCCGCCACTGCGCGATATGCCGTAGGAAACCCAACGCGCCGCGCGGGCTCATGCCAAGCATATCGGTGTCCTTCGATCTCCAGCCGACGATGAAATCGAGGTGGTCCTGCAGGTTCTTGCCGACGCCCGGCAATTCGTGGACGACGGGAACGCCATGCACGGCAAGTTCGGCCGCCGGGCCGATACCCGACAGCAACAGAAACTGCGGCGAACCGAAGGCACCGCCACACAGGATCACCTCGCACGACGCCTGCGCCACTGCCTCGCCTTTGCGTGTCCGGTAGCGGATACCGGTGGCCCGCTTGCCGTCAAGGACGATGCCTGTGGCGTGCGCCCGCGTGATCACGGTCAGATTGGTCCGCTGCATCACCGGATGGAGATAGGCGGCGGCAGTCGAACAGCGCTCGCCATTACGGGCGCCACCGGCAAATTGGGTCACCTGGAAATAGCCGGCGCCCTCTTGTTCCGGTCCGTTGAAATCGTCCAAGGCGCGAATCTGGTTTTCGGCACAAGCCTCTATGAAGGCCTTGGCGATTGGCCTCGGCGAGCGCTGGTTCGACACTTTCAACGGGCCGTCCCCGCCATGCAGGGCATCAGTGCCGCGCTCATTGCCTTCGGCGCGCCGGAAATAGGGCAGAACCTCATCCCATGACCAGCCCTCACAGCCCAGATCGGCCCATTCGTCATAGTCGCTGCGATGGCCCCTGACATAGAGCATCGCATTGATGGCGCTGGAGCCGCCCAGCGCCTTGCCGCGCGGCTGGTAGCCCTTGCGGCCGCCAAGACCTTGCTGCGGCACGGTTTCGAAGGCCCAATTGTTGATCCTGGGCCGGCCGGAAAGCATACCGATAATGCCAGCCGGAGCGCGGATCAGCATATCCCTGCCCTCGCCGCCAGCTTCGATCAGGCAGACCGTTTTCGAGGGGTCTTCCGAAAGCCGTGCGGCAAGCGCACAGCCGGCGGACCCAGCGCCGGCTATGACATAGTCGTAACGCATGAAGACCCTCCCCGATCATTCCGGATTTTCCATCCGGAAGCTCAAGAGAAGGCTTGAACAGGGGGCGTTGTAAAGACGCGCGGAATTACCGCAACGTCAGCCGCTGCGAACGCGCCGCCAGGAGTATTTCGGGCCTTTTGGTTCCGGCACGGCGGCTGGCTGGTAGTAGAGCCCCAATCCGCCGGTGCGGCCCTCCTCCAGGCGCTTCAACAGCACGGGGTTCGATATCTCGAACTCGTCGAAGCCCAGCCGCAGCATATGCGGCAGTTGGTCGACCAGCACCTGGCCGGTAGCGCGAACGGCACCTTCGAAATGGTAGCGGCCGCGCAGCAGCTCTCCCTTGGAGAAGGAGCGGCCGTCGCTGAAGGCCGGAAAGGCCAGCGCCACCAGCGACAGCTGGTCGAGCAGGTCGGCGACCTTCTCGAGCTGATCACCCGGCTGCAGCAGGACGCCGAGCCGTTCCTTGGCCGAGCGGCGCACCTCCGGATCGAGATCGAGGAAGACTTGCAACGGCAGGATGAAGCGGCCGTTGCCGGACAGCGCATCGGCGCTTTCGGCATGCGTCCACTCATCCTCCTGAAAACCCGCAGGGGTCCAGAGCCGGGTCTCCGGTGTCGTCGGTTCAGTCATCAAAAAGTTCCTAAACAGTCAAACGAAACCAAGGATGTGTTGAGATTCAGGTCAGGCTGCGCCGAAAATGGCGGCTTCCGAGAACCGGAGCGGAGC
>NZ_RZRW01000578.1:0-3529 GCF_003998745.1 Mesorhizobium sp. M7A.F.Ca.US.014.04.1.1
ACCGACAGAAGCGAAAAAGCCGCTTCCCACGATACGCGGCGTGTAAAAACTTCTTTACGCATCAATCCCGAAAGGGGGGGGCGCTTTTCGGGATCAATGGTCTGAGCGCGGTGCTTAAAGGCGCGGCGCCTTGGCGTCGATTCGGTAGTGCGCTTCGGTTGGAACGCAGTCTTCCCCGTTCACCGGAATGAGGTCCTGCGGGCAGGCCGAGAACGCGATGATCAAATCCATTTCCGCGCGCATCGACACATAGGAGCCCGGTCCCGACACCGGTGCCTCGAACGAGACCGAACCGTCTTTGCGGACGGGAATGTTCATGAACAGGTTGAGGGGCGAAGGGGTTTCGGATGACGTCAGCCCGAGCGCGCCGAGAGCGGCCGCCAGGTTGTCAGTGCAGTTGTCATGGTGGCCGACATGGCCCAACTGCTGGTAGCGATAGCGGTCGCAGGCGGCGATCAGCGTATCGTGCACGCCGCCCGACGTATCCTGGATCAGGGTCAGCATCGGACGCCGCTTGTTACTGCGCAGCGTGTCGCCGTTCTGGGGATTCACCTTGAGCATGCCGCCACGGCTGTGCTCCATCGACATGAATTCCGCGATGTCGTCGGCGCAGAAGGCCCAGGTGTCCACCACCTGGGTGCCATGGGTGTTGATGACGGTGATCACCTGGCCTTGGGCAACGGGCGCCGCCACGCCCTTGCGGGCGGGAATGAGTTGAACCTGACCGTCACTGGCGTTCGTTGGCATCGTTGTGTTCCTTCCGTTCAGCGTCCGCGCGCTTCGCGTTCGACGAAGATGTAGCCGAGAAAATTTAGGAGCACCTGTGCTGCGAGAAAGCCGGTGATGCCCGAAGGGTCGTAGGCCGGGGCGACCTCGACGAGGTCGATGCCGACCACGTCGCCGCGCTTCACTAGGCCCTGGAGCATTTCCATTACTTCATAATACAGGAAGCCGCCATGGCTGGGCGTGCCGGTGCCCGGCGCAATCGATGGATCGAAGCCGTCGATGTCGATCGTCACATAGTAGCGCGCGCGCTCCGGGATGGTTGCCAGCACGCCTTCGACGCCGAGCTTGCGCGCCTGGCGGACGGAAAGGATGGTCGAGCCGCGCTGGCGTGCGTCTTCGTAGCCGTCGCGGGCCGTAGAGGAGACGTTGCGGATGCCGAGCTGGCTGAGGCCGCTGACATGCGACTGTTCGGCCGCTCGGCGCATCGGGTTGCCGTGGCCTTCGCGTACGCCGTGACGCACGTCGACAAAGTCGAGATGGGCGTCGATCTGCACGATATGGATAGGGCCATGTTCGCTGAACGCCCGGACGCAGGGGATGTTGATGGCATGGTCGCCGCCCAGAACGACGGGCAACGCGCCTCGTTCGAGAATCTTGCGGACCGCCTTTGCCGTATTGGCGTGGCTGGTGACGGTATCGGTGTGCACAATATCCGCATCGCCGATGTCGACGATCCGCACCTTGTCAAGCGGCAGATAGGTCTGGTCGTCCTCATGGTCGTAGGCGCCGCCATGGCCGAAGGAAAACAGCGTCGACGCCTCGCGGATGGCGCGCGGCCCGAAGCGCGCGCCGGAGCGGTACTGCGTGCCCATGTCGAAGGGCACACCCAGCACCGCCACATCGGCATCGATCTTGTCCCAATCCAGGCAGATCGGCCGTTTACCGAAGGTGCTAAGTCCTACGAAGGGGAGATCGAGCCGTCCGCCCTCATACCCGTGTCCAGACATCGAAACTCTCCCTGCTTGGATAAGCTTCAGGCCATCCGGTGACGACCTTCGACATGAGCCGAAGCGCCAGGGTGGGGTGAAGCACGACAGGCCTGCGGTCTGTCTGTCTCGTGGCTAGCAGGTGCAGCCACTCCTATCTATCACGAGTATCGGGCGTTCATATCGATTTAATCGGATCATGCCGCCTGCCTCAGCGAGACCGCGTCAGCCATTCGCGCCATCATCATCTCAGCTTGTGGCGCAACTGCTGACAACCGATTTGGGGTGTGGGCATCGGAGATCACTCGCCGACGTCAACTGTCCTCGAACTGTGGCGTGAGCGTGTCGTTCAGCCCGTCGCCCAAGAGGTTGAAGCCGAGCACGACGGCGATGATCGCAGTCCCGGCCAGACCGTCATCCACGGGGCCTCACTCAGGAACTGTCTGCGCCGGCTGTCGCCGGCGGAGCCCGAGAAAGGCAAGGCTGCCCTCGGCGAGGACGGCGACCGCCATGGTGATGGTGATTTGGACGACGATTGGAGCCAGCACCTTGGGCAGAACATGTGCGAGGATGATGTTGCGGTCGCGCGAGCCGAGCGCGCGCGCCGCGGTGATGTAGTCCTCGTTCTTGATCGACAGCACTTGGCCTCGCGTCAGCCTAATGAAAACCGGCGTGGCCGAGACGCCGATGGCGATCATTGCGTTCTGAAGGCTTGCCCGAGAAACGCCGCCAGCGCGAGGAGCGGCGTTATGTCTGGCGTCCGCAATTGGTCAAGCTCTACGACGAAGCCAAAACATACATCGATGGAAAATGGCTGACGATTGCCATTTCATCGGCAGATGAACTGCATGATGTGACGGAGCTTCTCACTATGAAGCGCCGGCCAAAGTTGCGCGGTTGAAGGCAACAAAAATCCTGGATCCGCGGCGCGCGATGGCTCCGAGGACTCCAGGCAGCGGCCTAGTCTACATCACACAGCAATTCGACATCGAGGTCGTCGTGGAAGGCTCTCGTATGGTTTGGCGAACCTAAGGACGATGAACGCGACTAATTACAGGCTGGTAGGCCGCTGAAATCGTAGCCGACGACGGCGCCGCCATCGCCGCTATCATTACCTTCGCCGAGACCGCCGATCACGGCAGCTAGGCGGTTATAGAGTAACCGCTCATACTCCTGTTCCGGCTCGCTGTAGGTGCCGTCCGCGATCTAGAGCAGACCCATACGGTCCCGGATCACTATCTCACCCCGTTATTCGGATTTTCTACGCAGAGCAGCGATCACGTCGTGCCAGGACTCTGGCAGCTCAGGCAGTAGAAGAAATTTCTTTGTTCCAGCATAGCGTCCGTCCGAAATGGTCTCGCCGCCACCGGTTTGCGGCTCAAACTGAGACGAGAAATATAGGAATGGCGCCCATTTCAGCTTCCTCGACCGGCGGCAACCAGGGTCAGCTCGGCCAAGGTGAGCCAAGGATGATCGAGCAGAAATTCTGGCGGACATAGTTCATGTCCTTCAGCGCTAGGACGTCAGCCTTCACATTTCCGAACGTCGTCAACGGCTTCTTGATGATGCCGTTGGCGAAGTGGTCTATGATGTTCTCCTTGAAGTTCGTCTCGCGCGGATGATGGACGCACACACTGTCGCGCTGCTCATGCGTGAAGTCGTGATAGGCGACGCCGAGCACGTCCATCTCCACACCGGCGGTCACCAGCCCGATTGTGGGACGCATATGCTCTGGGATGCCGGGGGTTGTGTGGAGCGCAATGGCAGTCCAGACGTCCTCGACATCACGCTCCGGCACCCCGTAGCCCTTCATGAAG
>NZ_RZRW01000579.1:0-3521 GCF_003998745.1 Mesorhizobium sp. M7A.F.Ca.US.014.04.1.1
GACACGCTGCGCTTCACGCGCGGCGCGACACGCCAGCAGATGGTCGACAAGCTGCTTGCGGATCAGAAGAAGCTGGTTGACGATGTCTGGCAGCGGCGCGCGCCGGACCTGCCGCTGGCCAACGTCGAGGAGTTCGTCACGCTGGCTTCGATTGTCGAGAAAGAGACGGGCAAGGGTGACGAGCGTTCACGGGTTGCCGCCGTCTTCCTGAACCGGCTTGCCAAGGGCATGCGCCTGCAATCCGATCCGACCATCATCTACGGGCTGTTCGGCGGCAAGGGAAAGCCGGCGGACCGGCCGATCTACCAGTCGGATATCCAGAAACAGACCCCCTACAACACCTATGTGATCAACGGCTTGCCGCCGACGCCGATCGCCAATCCGGGTCGTGCAGCGCTGGAGGCGGTGGCCAATCCGTCGAAGACCGACGACCTCTATTTCGTCGCCGACGGCACCGGTGGGCACGTCTTTGCCGCGACGCTGGACGAGCACAACGAGAATGTCGCCCGCTATCGCGCTCTGCAGAAGAAGCAGGCGGATGACGTCGCCAAAGCCGCCAAGACGACCGGCGGCGGCGACAGCGATGCCGTCAAGCCGGCGGACGGTGGGCCGGCCGACAGTGGGCCTGCTGACGGTGCCGACGACAGCGGCGGTGACGCGGGCGCTGCCCAGTAGAATGAAGAAAGGCGTTGCCCGACAGGCGACGCCCTGACATTTGCAAGAGCGCCGCGCGTCCGATTTCGACGCGCCTGCGGCGCAGTCATTTTCAAGCCGCACTTGCTCTGTCCGGAAAGCCGGTTCGGGGCAATGTGCCAGGGACGTGTGGGCGATATGAATTTGCAGAGCATGACCGGTTTTGCACGTGCCGTCGCCGAGCACGAAGGCACTTCGATCGCCTGGGAGGTCAAGTCCGTCAACGGCAAGAGCGTCGAAGTACGGCTGCGGCTGCCGCAAGGCTTCGAGCGGTTGGAACCGGCTGTCCGGCAGATACTTCAGCAACGTTTTGCACGCGGCAATTTTCAGGCGACGCTGACCATCGGCCGTGCCGTCGGCGCGCAGGCGCAGCCGGTCGTCAACGAAGCCTTCCTGAAGGACCTGGCCGGGCTCGCCAAGCGGCTGCAGGAGCAGTTCGGCGTTGCTGCGGCGACCTCGGATGGACTGCTGTCGCTGCGCGGCGTGCTCGACATTCCCGAAACTGTCGAAACCGAGGAGGCGAGGGCCGCGCTCGATGCCGCGATCATGGCCGCGCTCGAAGTGGCCTTGAACGGGCTTGAACAGGCACGGCAGGGCGAAGGGGCCGCGCTGGCTTTGCTGCTGTCGGGTCATATCGACACAATCGAGGCGCTGACGCTGCGGGCAGAAGTGGATCCATCCCGCGAGACCGCGGTGATCCGGGAACGCATCGCCGAGCAGGTCAGGCTGCTGATGGACGCTTCCGCCAATTTGGATGCCACCCGACTGCACATGGAGGCCGCGTTCCTGGCCACCAAGGCCGATATTCGCGAAGAGATCGACCGGCTGAAAACGCATGTCGCATCCGGCCGGGCACTGCTGGTGGGCGGCGGCGCGGTCGGTCGCAAGCTCGATTTTCTGGCACAGGAATTTAACCGCGAATCGAATACGCTGTGTTCCAAGTCGAATGCCGCCGCCATCACCGCGATCGGGCTGGACCTGAAGGCGGTGGTCGACCAGTTTCGTGAACAGATCCAGAATCTGGAGTAGCCGATGGTTGCCAAGGATTTGGGGTCCCGCATTCGCCGCCGGGGCCTGATGCTCGTCCTGTCGTCGCCGTCCGGCGCCGGCAAGTCGACGATCGCGCGCAATCTTCTGGAAAGCGATTCCAGCCTCGAACTGTCGGTCTCGGTCACCACCAGGCCGCGCCGCGGCAGCGAGATCGAAGGCGTCCACTATCATTTCCGGACGATGCGCGAATTCGAGCGGCTTCGTGATTCAGACGCGCTGCTGGAGTGGGCCGAGGTGCATGGCAATTGCTATGCGACACCGCGCGAGCCTGCCGAACTGGCGCTGTCTGAAGGGCGCGACATGCTGTTCGACATCGACTGGCAGGGCGCCCAGCAGCTCAAGGAGAAGATGCGCGCCGACATCGTCTCGATCTTCATCCTGCCGCCATCGATGAAGGAGTTGAAGGCACGGCTGAAGCGCCGCGCCGAAGACCAGGAAGCGGTGATCGAAACGCGGTTGAAAAACGCCCGCAACGAGATCGAGCACTGGAAGGAATATGATTTCGTCATCGTCAATGACGACCTCGACCGCGCCTTCGCCGAAGTGCGCGGCATCGTCGTCGCCGAGCGGCTGAGACGCGACCGCCGGCCAGGCCTGTTCGATTTCGTCTCGGGACTGTTGGACGAGAAGACGGGTTGAGGCTGTGAAGCGCCAATCTCCCCCACGAGGGGGCAGATCGGCAGCTTCTTACACCGCGTTTGTCAACCTTACAAACTCCTCGACGCTGAGCGTCTCGGCGCGGCGTGTCGGATCGATGCCGGCGCGGTCGAGCAGGGCCTCGCCGCCGAGGCTCTTAACGCTTTGCCGCAGCATCTTGCGACGTTGGCCGAAGGCGGCTTCTGTGACGCGGCCGAGTTTCTTCACCTCGGTGGGCAGGGGCATCGGGCGCGGCACAAGATGCACCACCGAGGAGGTGACCTTTGGCGGCGGCGTGAATGCCTGTGGCGGTACGTCGAAGGCGATCCTCGCCTCCGTCCGCCAGCCGGCAAGAACCCCCAGCCGGCCATAGCTGTCGCTGCCGGCGGGAGCGACGATGCGCTCGGCCACCTCGCGCTGGAACATCAGAGTCATCGAGGTGTAGAAAGGCGGCCAGTCGCTGGCCGTCAGCCAGCGCACCAGCAGCTCCGTGCCGATGTTGTAGGGCAGGTTGGCCACGATCTTGACCGGGCCGCCATTGCCGGTCGCTCGACCGGCAAGGCCCGTGAAATCCGTCTTCAGCGCATCGCCCGAAACAACCTCCAGCCGGCCGGGATAGTGGCCGGACACTTCGGCAAGAGCAGCCAGGCAACGTTCGTCGCGCTCTATGGCGATCACCTGGCGCGCTCCGTTGGCAAGCAAGGCGCGGGTCAGCCCGCCGGGACCGGGGCCGACCTCGATGACGGTTGCATCGGACAAGTCGCCGGCGGTGCGGGCGATCTTGCCGGTGAGGTTGAGGTCGAGCAGGAAATTCTGGCCGAGCGCCTTCTTCGCCTGCAGCCCATGACGCTCGATCACCTCGCGCAGCGGCGGCAGCCCGTCGATGGTCATGCCCGAGATCTCATGCGGCAACCGCCTTGGTGTTCGTGTCGGCCAGCCGCCGGGCAAGCTTCAGCGCCGCTATCAGGCTGTCGGGCCGCGCCACACCCTTGCCGGCGATGTCGAAGGCCGTGCCGTGGTCGGGCGAGGTGCGGATAAAGGGCAGGCCGAGCGTGACATTGACCGCCTCGTCGAAAGCCAGCGCCTTGGCCGGGATAAGCGCCTGGTCGTGATACATGCAAAGGGCCGCGTCGTAACCAGCC
>NZ_RZRW01000580.1:0-3520 GCF_003998745.1 Mesorhizobium sp. M7A.F.Ca.US.014.04.1.1
CATCGACGAAGCGTTGAAGGACTTCATCGCCAAGAAGAAGGGGTCGATGCCCGACGCCTTCACTTGAAAGGAGCCCGAGTCAGGCGGGGCTAAAGTCGCCAACATCATCCACAAGGAAGTCTGGCGGAGCGCGTTCTCCGATCCGGACAAGAAGGGATGATTACGCCCGCCGGCAGCGTTGACCGCATTGCTGCGGCGCTTCTCGCCAACGGCCTTGTTCTTCGCGGCGGCTTCAATTTTACGCCAAGCGATGCGCCGCCAACGGGATCATCGGGTGCGCCGGCAGCGGCCGTCCTGCTGGTGGGGCAGGCGGGCGCGGCACCCTTGCCGCATTTCCTGCGTTGGTGGGAGCAACAGCCACAGGCAATCGCCAATCCGCTCGACACATGGTCGCGCGAAGTGATCGGCGCCGTGGCGCAGGATTTTGGCGCACGGGCGATTTCTCCGTCGGACAAGCCCTATCTGCCGTTCCAGCAATGGGCGATGCGGGCGGAGGGGCTGAAACCGTCGCCGCTCGGCATCCTCATGCATCCGCGCTACGGGCTATGGCATGCCTACCGCGGTGTGCTGCTGTTTGACGACGAAATTCCAGTTCAAGTTGCCGAGGCAGCGCCCCACCTTTGCGATAGCTGCGCCGAGAAACCCTGCCTGAAATCCTGCCCGGTCGACGCCTATTCCGTGCAAGGATTCGCTTATCAATCCTGCCTGGCGCATGTGGGGGGAGCGAATGGCGAACCCTGCCGCAGCGGCGGTTGCCTCGATCGCAATGCGTGCCCCTATGGCACGGGGTATCGCTATCCGCCGGAGGTCCAGGCCTTTCACATGGCGAGCTTCGCACGGGCCACCAGCTGATCCGTTCCCATTGCATGGTGCTCGTTGGCTTCGATGAGCATCTTGACGGCAGCTAGAAGCAGGCCTATTCATCAAGTCATCTGATGACTTATGAATAGGCCTATGCAACCCGCCACCAGAACCAATCTCACCGACAGCGCCACCAGCAGCCTGCGTGCGGAGATCGTCAGCGGCCGCTGGGGCGTCGGCGAGCGCATTCCCAATGAGGCAGCCCTGACCGACCTTCTGTCGGTCAGCCGCGGCACGGTGCGCGAGGCGGTGCGGGTGCTGGTCTCGCAAGGATTGCTGGATACGCGCCAGGGCTCGGGCACATATGTGCGCTCTACCGTCGATGCCTCTGCCGCGCTCGACCGGGTCAAGCGCACCGGCCTGCGCGATCAGTGGGAGGCGCGGGCGGCGCTCGACCTGGAGGCGGCACGGCTCGCCGCCATGCGCCACACGCCAGCCGATCTTGAGACGATGCGGCAACTGCTTGCCGAACGCGGCACCGTCGCGGACGGCGGAAGCGATGCCTTCATCCGGCGCGATCTCGCTTTCCACAAATCGGTTGTCGCGGCGTCCGGCAACAAAGCGATGATGGAGCTCTACGACTTCTTCACCGCCGCCATCACCGAGACCATCCATGCCACCATCGACGGCGATCTGCCCGAACCGGACCACCAGGCGCATGCGGCTATCGTCGACGCCATTGCCGCGAGCAATCCCGAGCGCGCCGTTGCCGCCGTTCGCGCCTTCATGGCGCCGGTGCTTGCCCAACTTGAAAGACTGCTTTCGCAATGAACCAGAGTTTTCGTCAGCCTGACCCGACGGCGCAATCCGCCGCCATCGAGGGTCTGGAACTCATCGATGCCGAGGCCGACAGCCTGCCCGCGCCGCAGCCGCCTGAACTGCGCAGCCGTGCGGCGCGCATCGTGCTTGGCGCGAGCCTTGTGCTGATCGCCTTCAGCCTGCGGCCGCTGTTTTCCAGCCTGTCGGTACTGCTGCCCGAGGTGATGCAGGCAACCGGACTGTCGACGACGGGCGCCAGCCTGCTGACGACGCTGCCCGTTCTGTGCCTGGGTCTGTTCGCGCCCTTCGCGCCAAGACTTGCCCAGCGCTATGGAGCCGAGCGCACTTTGCTCGGGGCGCTCACCTTGCTGGTGCTGGGAACCGGCCTGCGCTGGTTCGGTACGGTTCCCCTGCTGTTTGTCGCCACCTTCCTTGCCGCCGGCGCCATTGCCATCGGCAATGTGCTGCTGCCGGGCCTGGTGAAGCGAGATTTCGCCGACAAGGCCGCCGTCATGACCGGGCTCTACACCATGGCGCTCTGTGCCGGCTCGGCGGCCGCCGCCGGCTTCACACTGCCGATCGAGCATTTTGTCACCGGTTCGTGGTCCGGGGCACTTGCTGCCTGGGCGGTGCCTACACTGGTCGTGCTTTTGATCTGGATTCCGCAGGCGCTGGGCAGCCGTCGGCAGGTCAGTCATCGGGGCTTTCGCGTCGTTGGTCTCTGGCGCGATCGCCTGGCCTGGCAGGTGACGCTGTTCATGGGCCTGCAGTCGGCACTTGCCTATTGCATCTTCGGTTGGCTGGCGCCGATCTTGCGCGAGCGTGGCTTCGATGCGGCCACCGCCGGCGCCATGGTTTCGGTGTCTGTCATGGCGCAAGTCATCACCTGCCTCGCCGTGCCATCCTTCGCGATGCGGCTGAAAGACCAGCGCGGCATCAATGTGGCGCTCGTTGCCACGGCGGTGATCGCGCTGCTCGGCATTCTGTTCGCACCGACCTCGACCGTGCTGTTCTGGGCGATCCTGCAAGGCATCGGGCAGGGCGGCCTGATCGCGGCTGCCATGAGCCTGATCGTGCTGCGTTCGCCGGATTCGCATGTCGCCGCGCATCTTTCAGGCATGGCGCAAGGCGTCGGCTATGTGTTGGCGGCATTCGGCCCGCTGCTGGTGGGCCTGATCCGCGACTGGACCGGCAGTTTTTCGGGAACGGCGTTCCTGTTCGTCGCGCTCGGGCTTGGCGTAGCCATTATGGGGCTCGGTGCCGGCCGCGCGCTGCATGTCGGTGCGCGGACGGTGCGAGAAGGCTAGCAATAGCGTCACGCAATCCCGCACGAAATTTTGACTGCCATGCTCAGGGAGCGCCTTGCCGTATAGGCTTGCGCGGATATGTATCGCGCATCTGTCGAACGGAGCGAGCGATGACGAAACACGACCTTCAGATCAAGACCAGGGATGGTGTTGCCAATGCCGGGCTTTTCCGCTCGGCAAACGCATCTCCTGCCAAGGCCGGCGTCATTCTCTATCAGGACGCCTTTGGTCCGCGGCCGGCGCTCGACAGTATGGCCGAGCGACTGGCGAATGAAGGCTATGCGGTGCTGGTGCCCGACCTGTTCTACCGCAATGCACCCTACGGGCCGTTCGACGCCAAGACCGCCTTCGCCGAGGAAAAGACCAAAATCCCGCTGATGGCGCTGGTCACCGGCACGACGCAGGACATGACCATCAGCGACAGCGGTGCGTTCCTCGATGCGCTTGCGGCAGAAGGCATTACCGGGCCGATCGGCACCATCGGCTATTGCATGGGCGGCGGTCGATCATTGAATGCGGCTGCAACCTATCCCGAACGGATAAAAGCGGCCGCAAGCTTCCATGGCGGCAATCTCGCCAGCGACGCCGCCGAC
>NZ_RZRW01000058.1:0-1638 GCF_003998745.1 Mesorhizobium sp. M7A.F.Ca.US.014.04.1.1
GGATGATCGGGTGCAGGCTCATGAGTTCCGGCGGCACATGGCGGATGATGTCGGGAAGCTGCAGGCCGAGCACGATGAAGAGAGCACCGTTGAAAACGAAGGAAAGCGTCGTCCACAGCGACATCGTCTGCATGCGGGCCGAGACGCCGAGGAAGCGAAACACGCCGGAGCCGCCGGTGAGCAGGCCGGCGGTAACAGCCGCCAGAATACCGGACGCTCCGACATGCTCGGCGCCGAGATAGGCGATGAAGGGCAGCAGAACCATCACCAGCACCTGCGCTTCGGCCGGCACGCCGCCGATCCGGTTGAGCAATTGCAGCAGCTTGGCGGCAACGAACAGCGCCGCGACGCCGATCAGGATGCCGATCGCCACGGCATAGAGAAAACTGAACGAAGCCGCGGCAAGGGAAAAGCTGCCGGTCAGCACTGCTGCGACGGCGAAGCGGAACATGACGAGGCCTGAAGCGTCGTTGAGCAGCGACTCGCCTTCGAGAATGTGCATCAGCCGCGCCGGGACGACATTCCTGTCGACGATCGAGGACACGGCCACCGCGTCGGTCGGCGACAGCACCGCGGCAAGCGCAAAAGCGACCACCAGAGGGATGCTCGGCACTAGCCAATGCAAGGCGTAGCCGAAGCCGACGATGGTGAAGAAGACCAGCCCTATGGCCAGATCCAGGATCGGTCCGCGCAGCGCCATCAGTTCACGCTTCGGTGCGCCATAGGCATCGCCGAACAGCAGCGGCGGAATGAACACCAGCAGGAACAGCTCCGGATTGATCTCGACATGGATGCCGCGCACCGGCCAGGCGAGCGCGGCACCGATCGCAATCTGCAGCACCGGCAACGGCACCCGCACCAGGCGAACCAGCGCGCCGGAAAGCGCCACGAAGACGAGCACGACCAGAATGAAGACAGCGACTTCCATGGTCCGGTTCCAGGCTTTCCCGCCGACCATGCGCAAAGCCGGCCGATCCGTCCAGCCGCCCTCCCGTGAAAACGCCGCGGCACCCAATCAATGAAAAAAGGCCGCCCTGAGAGGCGGCCTTTTTAAATAGAAATCAAATATTTAAAGCGCGGACGTGATCTGCAGCTCGTTGTTGCCATCAAGCGCGTAGACGTCGTCGCGGAACTGCACCACGCCCGGACCGGTCGACCAGGCCGAGAGATAGAGGAAGTGGACCGGCACCGGATTGGTGACCTGGATCGGCGTGTTTTCACCGGTCTTGATCGCCGCCTCGAAATGCTGGCGGTCCCAGCCGGGCGTGTCGCGCAGGATCCAGGTGACGAGGTCGCGCACATTCTGCACGCGCACGCAGCCCGAGGAATCGAAACGCAACATCTTGCCGAACAGGCTCTGCTGCGGCGTGTCGTGCATGTAGACGCCATCAGGGCTCGGGAAATTGATCTTCACCGAAGCCATGGCGTTTTCCGAGCCGGGATCCTGACGGAACCGGTACTTGGCGGCGTCGTCGGTCGACCAGTCGACATTCATCGGATCGACTTCGCTGCCATCGGGCGCGAACAGGCGGATGTGGCTGTTCTTGAGATAATCGGGATTTTTCCGCATCAGCGGAATGATGTCCTTGCGCACGATCGAGACCGGCGCGTTCCAGTATGGATTGACGATGATCTCGG
>NZ_RZRW01000058.1:1648-17092 GCF_003998745.1 Mesorhizobium sp. M7A.F.Ca.US.014.04.1.1
CGGCGTCTGGCGATCGTTCTTGCCGACGATCGCGGTGTGGCGAAGCACGACGCGGTCGTTCTCGACCGCTTCGACCTGGGCTGCCGGAATGTCGACCAGCACGTAGCGGCTGCCCAGCGTGCCGGCCTTCTCGCGCAGCCGCTGCAGATTGGTCTGCAACTGGCCAAGCCGGATCTGCGCCGAAACGTTCATCGCCGCATAGGTGTATTTGCCCATCGAGCCATCAGCCGGCAGGCCGTGACGCAGTTGGAAGCGCTTGACTGCCGAGTCGACATAGGAATCGAAAGCCGTCGAAATGCCGGCGCTCTGCGACAGGTCGCCGGAAACCATCAGCCGCTTGCGCAACGGCACCACATCGGGATCATCGACGCCAAGCTGCAGCTTCTTGGTCGCGGGAACCTCGACCCAGCCACCCTGCCCGACAATGTTCTGGTATTGCCCGACCGCCTGTTCCGTGAAGGCAACGGTCTGCGGGCTGAAGATCGGCAGCGTCGACGCCACCTTGCCACCCTCGCTGGCGCGGGCGTCGAACTGGTCGTCCCAATTGCCGCGCGCCGAGGATTTCAGGATATCACCGATCACATCCTGCGCATTGGCGCCGCCGGCGACCACCGCGGCTGCGAGCGCGGAGGCTCCGGACAGGAAAAAACGACGGCTGGTTTTCATGGACGTTCCAGACATTGGTAGCAGTTCGATCACTTGCTGCGTTGATCACCGGGCGATCTCGCCCGCACTGTAAAATTGGCAATCTTAACAATTAGCCAACCATGGTCCGTATCAGCTTGGTGTGACAATGCACAGGCGCGATACGGGCTGCGGGTGAACGCATGGCCTTCACCACAGCATCACTGCCATTCTCGGTTCCATTGGAATATGGCGGCAACGTGGCCTTGCGGCCAAATCCGACCGGCCAGCATTCCGAAAAGAACGGACCGTGCTTTTTGGGTATCGATCGGCGATCGACCACGCGGTGCAATGACCAGCCAAATCAAAGAAAGGCCGATGCCTCTCGGCACCGGCCCTGACTGAAGGTCGATATTTCGGCCGCGCTTCTGTGGCGCGGGCCGGATCCGATGCGGCGGATGTCTTACATCCTTACATCCGGTAGGCGATGGTGTCGTTCCAGAAGCGGTCGAGCCGCTGCAAAGCGCGGTTCATCTGCTTGAACTCATCGGTGTTGATGCCGCCGACCTGTTCGATCGAGCCGACATGACGCTCATAGAGGCCGGCGACGACCTCGGCCACCTCATTGCCCTTCGGCGTCAGCGAGACACGGACCGAACGGCGGTCGATGCGCGAGCGCTGATGGTTGATGAAGCCGAGATCGACCAGCTTCTTCAGATTGTAGGAGACGTTCGAGCCGAGATAGTAGCCACGCGAGCGCAGCTCGCCCGCGGTCAGTTCGGAATTGCCGATGTTGAACAGCAGCAGTGCCTGGATGGCATTGATGTCGGAACGGCCGTTGCGGTCGAATTCGTCTTTGATCACATCAAGCAGGCGGCGGTGCAGCCGTTCAACAAGCTGCAGCGATTCCATGTACAGGGAACGGATAGCCTCACGGCGATCGTCGGATACGTTGGCGGTCTTCGCCGCCGGACGCGAATTGATCATTGTCTTTGCCTCTCGTTTGTCGCCCTGGTGATTTTTTGTTTTTCACCTTGATCGCGACACTATCGAATACTCATAAAATTCGACTTAAACGCTAGGGCTAACAAGAGCTTACCGGTAAGAGGTTTCGGAAGAGGCTTAACGAACGGTCACCCGAGCAAGGATAATTAACCTAAAGATTTCGGCAACGATTGCAGGGCTCATTCGAGGCGACAGCCGGGCCGCCAATGGGTTCAACGGCTTAGTGGCGGACCGGGCGCTTCTGCAGGTAGATGACGACGCGAAAGACGACGTAGAGCACCGCCACCGCCGCATGCGAGACGACAATCAGCAAGCGGTGGCCGAACAACTCGGGAAAGCCGGCGTACATGACCGTCTCGGTCACCGCGCAAATGAACCATATCACCGGGCCCCAGGACGCCAGCATCCACAGGCCGGCAGCGGCAAAGGGAAAGAACACGGCGAGCACCACCGCCGCGACCTGCCAGTGCACGGGCATCAGGTCGAAACGCCACAGTGTGCCCGGATAAAAGCCGATCAGCTTGATCCAGTAGAGAATGCCGAACAGCAGGCAGTAGCCCGATATGACGCGCTGGAACCAGGCGAAGATCACCTCCACCCCCGAGGGCTGCAGAACGATGCGCCTTGAGGTCACCTCGCTCATATCAGGAGTTCCCGTTCGCCGAGCGGAGCGAAATAGGCGTCGACATCCGCTTCGCTGACCGCTGCGAGGCTTGCCGGCCGCCATTGCGGCTTCGAGCCCTTGTCGATGATGGCAGCGCGGATGCCTTCGTAGAAATCATGGCCGGCGAGCATCCGGTTGAGGATGCGGAACTCCATCTTCATGCAGGCTTCCATGGACAGCGTCAGTCCGGCGCTGATCTGCCGCCAGGCGACGCGCAGGCTGGTCGGCGAGCGGGTGCGGATCGTCGCCAGCGTCTTTGCCGCGAACTCATCGGCGGCGGCCGCACGCTCGAGGCTGTCGATGACGCGGTTCAGGGACGGTTGCGAAAAATGACGGACAATCGCCTCCAGCGTCGGCCTGTCGGTTTCTCGCCTTGCCTGCACGAAGAAGCCGCGCAGCACCGATTCCGGATCGCCGGTCAACGCCAGCCGGTCGAGGAAGCCAGCCTGGTCCTCGGCCTTGATGGTATGGGTGGCCAGCCCAGACCACAGCGCATCGCCATATCGAATGCGATTGCCGGTCAGCGCCAGATACATGCCGAAGGAGCCGCCGAGATCGGGCAGCAGGTGGCTGGCGCCAACATCCGGAAAGAAGCCGATGCCGACTTCCGGCATGGCAAACTGGGCATTCTCGGTCATCACCCGGTGCGAGCCGTGGAAGGAGATGCCGACGCCGCCACCCATGACGATACCGTCGATCAGGGCGACATAGGGCTTCTTGTAGCTGTTGATGCGGGCGTTGAGCCGGTATTCGTCGGCGAAGAACTCGACCGGCGGTTTTCCCGCCCGACCTGTCTCATAGACATGCAGGATATCGCCGCCGGCCGAAAAGGCCCTGCCCTCTGCCTTGACGACGATGACGTCGATGCCCTGGTCGGCCTCCCAGGCGGAAAGAGCGGCGTCGAGCGCCCCGATCATGCGGTGCGTCAAGGCATTGAGCGCCTGCGGCCGCGTCAAGGTGACGACGCCGGCCCGGCCCAGATGTTCGAAGCGGATCTCGTCGCCTCCGCCAAAATCCATCGTGAAAGAATCCCTCTCCCGGCCGCCGGGACTGAAGTGCTAAAGCGTGGCGCATGGGTGCGTCAATGGCGAGGACACCGGTGCAAGCTCTGGCCCGGACCAGGAGCCAGTGCTAAAAATAGAGCTGCAATACGGAAAACTGGGTAGAGTTCATTGCAGCGTACCTGCTGGGTCTTCGAACGGGACGATTGTTTATGACTCGATTTTCGCACCTTGCGCCGGTGGCAATCGGGCTGAGCCTCTGCTTGGCTGTTCACCCGGTCATGGCGGGGGCTTTTGAAGACCTCTACCGCTCGCAGACCATCGTCAACGGCAAGTACGAGAAGAACCGCCAGTCCGGCTTCAAGCGCTGCCTCGACGCGGTTCTGGTGCGGGTTTCCGGCGATCAGCGCCTGCCGGCGAAACCTGAAATGACGGCATTGCGCGACAAAGCCGGCACCTTCGTCGCCAGTTTCCACTATCGCGACCGCATGGAAGGCATTCCCAACCATGACGACCAGGGCACGTACGATCGGCCTCATAATCTCTACTGCCAGTACAAGCCTGCTGACGTCGACCCGGTGCTGGCTTCGCTCGGCAGCAGGCCGTGGCTGACCGAGCGGCCACGGCTGGTGGTGTTTTTGGCGACCGAGCGCGGAACAACGCATTACGCGCTCGATGCCGAGGACGACCGTGGCATGCTGATGCGCGAATCGTTCGGCAATGCCGCCGTACCGCTGGCCATGCAGGTGACTTTTCCCACGGTGGCGCAGCTGTCGCAGGCCGGATTGGACGATCAGGCGCTTCGCAATGCCGAGATGACGAAGCTCGACACCCTTGCGGAGAAGGCCGGCGCCGACCAGGCGCTTTACGGCAGTCTCGTCTGGAGCGACAAGGAACTGGGCTGGATCGCCGACTGGCGGCTGGCCATGGCCGGCAAGACCTACATCTGGCAGGTGCGCGGTGTCGGCTTCGACGAGGCTTTCCGTGTCGCCATCAGGGGCGCGGCACAGATTCTGTCAGGCAATGGGCAACCCGAATAGGCCTCGACCCGGTCGCTGGCACAATCGTGCCGCATTGGTCAGCGGCGGGAGCTCGTGGTAAAAGCCTGCCCGAACGAGAGTACTGGCGATGAACAAATTCACCCCCGCAAAGCCCGCCGGCGCGCGCGGCGTCGACGAAATCACCGGCAGCCGCCGTCTGCGCCGCATGCGCAAGGCCGACTGGTCGCGCCGTCTGGTGCAAGAGAACCGGCTCACGGTCGACGATTTGATCTGGCCGATCTTCGTCGTCGAGGGCAAGGGTGTTTGCGAGCCGATCGCCGCCATGCCCGGCGTCTTCCGCCTGTCGATCGATCTCGCCGTCAAGGAGGCAGAGCGCGCGGCAAAACTCGGCATTCCCGCCCTCGCCACCTTCCCCAATGTGGACATCTCGCTGCGCGACCAGACCGGCTCGCACATCCTCGATCCCGACAATGTCATCAACCGCGCCACCCGCGCGATCAAGGATGCGGTACCGCAGATCGGCATCATCACCGACGCAGCGCTCGACCCATTCACCAGCCACGGCCATGACGGCATCCTGCGCGACGGCATCATCGTCAACGACGAGACAGTGGAACAGGTGACCGCCGCCGCAGTCATCCAGGCGGCCGCCGGCGCCGACATCATCGCACCGTCCGACATGATGGACGGCCGCATCGGCGCCATCCGCGACGCGCTCGATGCCAATGGTTTTCAGGACGTGGCGATCATGTCCTATGCGACCAAATTCGCCTCGGCCTTCTACGGACCCTATCGCGAGGCGGTGGGCACCGCCGGTCTGCTCAAGGGCGACAAGAAGACCTATTACATCGACCATGCCAATTCGGACGAGGCGGTGAGAGAGGCCGAACAGGACATCGCCGAGGGCGCCGACATGCTGATGGTCAAGCCCGGCCTGCCCTATCTCGACATCATCCGGCGGCTGAAGGACGAGTTCCAGATGCCGACCTTCGCCTACCAGGTGTCGGGCGAATATTCGATGATCAAGGCGGCAGGCGCCAATGGCTGGATCGACGGCGAGAAGGCAATGCTGGAATCGCTGCTCGCCTTCAAGCGCGCCGGCTGCGACGGCATCCTGACCTATTTCGCACCCGAAGTGGCGGAGATGCTGAAGGGGTAATTTCTCTTCGCGACGACGGCCGGTCGCGGCGAGCAATGTCGGCCAATCCGCTTCGACATCCATACCAATTTCCGGCTCTTGGCCGGGGAATCCATAGCGAGGGCCACTTGACCGTTGCGTGGGCTTCGTTTGAGCTTGAAAATACCGCTTGCAATTCACAATCGGTTTGTTACAAAAAACTGCTTGCAAAACACAATCGGTTATCGAGGAGGCTCGCATGTCCAAACTTCGCGTCAACGCTTTCACCCTATCGCTCGACGGCTATGGCGCCGGTCCCGATCAGGATCTGCAAAATCCGCTCGGCGTCGGTGGGGAATCCTTGCACAAGTGGTTTGTCGACACCCGCACCTTCCGCGAGATGGTGCTCGGACAAGATGGCGGCACCACCGACGTCAACGAGGCGTTCGCGGCGCGCAGCTTCGAAAATGTCGGCGCCTGGATCCTCGGCCGCAACATGTTCGGACCGATCCGCGGCGAATGGCCTGACGACAGCTGGAAAGGCTGGTGGGGCGACAACCCGCCCTATCATGTGCCGGTTTTCGTGCTGACCCATCACAAGCGGGAACCGATCACGATGGAGGGCGGCACCACTTTCCACTTCGTCGTCGACGGCATCCATTCAGCTCTTGAACAGGCAAAGGCTGCCGCTGGCGGCAAGGATGTGCGGGTCGGCGGCGGCGTCGCCACCATACGGCAATATCTGCAGGAAAAACTGATCGACGAGATGCATCTGGCGATCGCGCCGCTGCTGCTGGGCACGGGCGAGAACCTTTTTGCCGGCCTGGACATGCTCAAGCTCGGCTATGTCTGCAGCGAGCAGGTGGCGACCCCGCTCGCGACGCACGTCACCATCAAGCGGGCGTAAGGTGGAGAGCCAATCTCTCCCCTCGTGGGGGAGATCGCAGCTTCGTCTGCCTCAATACTTCTCCGGCACGTAGAGCTCGCGCGGCAGCACCTGGCGTTCGTATTCGGGGTTGAAGACGCGCTCCGGCAAAGTGATCTCCTCGTGCGGCACTTCCTCGTAAGGCAGCTGCTTGAGCAGATGGTCGATGCAGTTCAGCCGCGCGCGTTTCTTGTCGTTGCCCTCGACGATGAACCAGGGCGCTTCCGGGATGTTGGTGCGGGCGAAGGTCTCTTCCTTGGCCTTGGTGTACTGCTCCCAGCGCACGCGCGACTGCAGGTCCATCGGCGACAGTTTCCACTGTTTCATCGGATCGTGGATGCGCATCAGGAAGCGCATCTGCTGTTCCTCGTCGGTGATCGAGAACCAGTATTTGACCACGGTGATGCCCGAGCGGACCAGCATGCGCTCGAATTCCGGCACGTCGTGGAAGAATTCTTCGACCTGATCGGGCTGGGCAAAGCCCATCACCCGCTCGACGCCCGAGCGGTTGTACCATGAGCGGTCGAACAGCACGATCTCGCCGCCGGCCGGCAGATGCGGGACATAGCGCTGGAAATACCATTGCGACTTTTCGCGCTCCGTCGGCGCCGGCAGTGCGACGACACGGCAGATGCGCGGGTTGAGGCGCTGGGTGATGCGCTTGATGACACCGCCCTTGCCGGCCGAATCGCGTCCCTCGAAGATCACCACCAGCTTCTTCTTGTGGTGGGCGACCCAGGACTGCAGCTTGATCAATTCGGACTGCAGGGTGATCAGGTCGCGAAAATACTGCATGCGATCGATCGAAGGCGGATGCGAGTTCTTGTAGATCTTGGCGATCTCCATCGACAGCGCCGGCTCCGACATTTCGAGCTCATAGTCTTCGTCAAGCGTGTCGGCGAGCTCGGCTTCAAGCCAATCCCTGGCCGGAGAATTCTGTTTTAGCTCGGTCATTATCGGCTGCTCCACTTGCAAGCTCTGTCGATCCACGTCCGGCGCCCCAAACTCCCGGCCTACAGCCCGGGAACGGCAACACCTGAGCCGACTTCCATATAGGCCTGCAATGACGGTTTTATTGCAGCGCGAGCATGGTCACCACCGCTGTCGGTCCAGCCAGGCATGATCGATCCGCCGCGCTGGCATGGAGACACGTCGCCCAAATTGTCCTACAAATAGCGGCCACTTTCGGGCGGCCCTCCCCAGCCCTTTCCCAATGCAATCGCGAGGACGACATGGAATACCGCACCCTCGGCCGTTCCGGCCTGAAAGTATCGACACTGACCATGGGGACCATGACGTTCGGTGGCGCCGGTGCTTTTTCGGCGGTCGGCAAGACCGATCTCGACGAAGCGCGCCGGATGATCGATCTCTGTATCGACGCCGGCATCAATGTCATCGACACCGCCAATGTCTATTCGAACGGCATTTCCGAAGAAATCATCGGCGAAGCGCTCGGCGGCAAGCGCAAGGGCGACGTGCTGATCGCCTCCAAGGCACGGATGCGGATCGGCAAAGGTCCAAACGACGAAGGCCTGTCGCGCCATCACCTGATTCGGGAATGCGAGAAGAGCCTGAAGCGGCTCAAGACCGACGTCATCGACATCTATTTCCTGCACGAATGGGATGGCGTGACGCCGCTGGAGGAAACCATCGGCGCGCTCGACACGCTGGTTGCCCAGGGCAAGATCCGCTATGTCGGCTGCTCCAACTATTCCGGCTGGCAGGTGATGAAGGCGCTCGGCATCAGCGACAGCCGTCATCAGCCGCGCTTCATCACGCAGCAGATCCACTACACGCTGGAAGCGCGCGAAGCGGAGTACGAACTGCTGCCGATTTCCGTCGACCAGGGGCTGGGCGTTCTGGTCTGGAGCCCGCTTGCCGGCGGATTGCTGTCCGGCAAATACCGCCGTGACAGCCCCACCGCCCGCCAACTCGCGGGCTGGTCGGAACCACCGATCCGCGACGAGGACCGGCTGTGGCGGATCGTCGATGTGCTTGTGGAGATCGGCGCGCAGCGCGGCGTGTCGGCAGCGCAGGGGGCGCTGGCCTGGCTGCTTGGCCGGCCGTCCATCAGTTCCCTGGTGATCGGCGGCAGGACGGAAACGCAGTTCCTGGACAACATCGCGGCGGCAAGCCTGGTGCTTTCCGACGAGGAGCGCGCGCGCCTCGACGCGGTCAGCCGGCCGCCCTTGCTCTATCCCTACTGGCACCAGCAGCTGACGGCAAAGGACCGCTTTGGTGCCGCCGATCTGGTGATTGACCGAAGCGGCATCTGATCGGCAAATCGATGGCGATAGGTATCGCCGCCGCAATGATGGGCATGGCCCCATCATTGCGGCGCGCATCTTGCAAGCCTGGCCATCATCGACGCACTATCGCTTCAGCTGTTGTGTTTGACGGCTAATGCTCCTAGGCAGGACCAGAGCCGCGAGGCAGTGAAAAAGGAGCCGATATGGCGCGACCACCAAACTACGATCAGGAACGCAAGGAACGCGACCGCCAGAAGGCGGCCAAGAAGGCCGAGAAGCTGGCAGCCAAGGTTGCAGCGAGGGAACGTTCGAAGCCCGAAGACGAGACTGAAGCCGAAACCGAAACGGCAAAGTGACGGCAAAAGGCCCGCAGATGCGGGCCGTGCCTCAATCCGGATTGCCGCCTCGGATGTCGCCTTGTGTCAGGCCGGCGCCTTGTCGCTGACAAAGACGTCCACTTCGCGCGCCGCCGCAATGAAGGCGCGCCTGGCGTTCATCGCCGGCTTGTCGCCGGCGAGTGCGTCATGGCAGGCCTGCAGGGCCGCGCGATGCTTGGGGCTGCGCTTGCCGGGCCAGCTGTTGAGGAGGTAGTCGGAAGCCTCACGCGCCGTGCGCAAGAGCTGAGTGCTTCCCGCCGCGACTGACTTCACAGTCACAGGTGTTTCAAATCGGTTGTTTTCCATCGCCGCTCCTTACGCCATCGGCGTCTGCGAAGCGAGGGCGAAAGTGCGCACACGTCCAGACGCCGCTTTGCGCCCCTTCATCCACCTTAAGCAGCAACGACGGCAAAGCCTCTGGCGCGAAGACCGCGCCGATCGTTGGCGAGCGACGTCACCAGCCGGTCGCGGCTGCCGACAATGTGGACCGAGAGCAGGCGCGCGGCTTCATCGGCGTCGCCACGGCGTGCCGCCGCCAGTATGGCGCGATGTTCGGCCCAGGCGCGGCTGAGGGCCGCTTCGTCGCGAACCTCCAGCCAGCGCGCCCGTGACAGGCGTGTCATGGCATCACGGACCGCCCGGAACAGGAATTCATTGCCCGACAGACGCGCCAGTTCGATGTGAAAATCCATGCCGACGCGATGCCATTCCTCGCGCGGCGTGTCGTTGTCGCAGGATTCGAGCATCGCCTGGATGACATCGATGGCGCTCCGGTCCGCCAGGCCGCATGTCAGGCGAACTGCCGCAACCTCGACCGCCTCCCTGTAGACGGCGATCTGCTCGAGTTCAGCCAGATTGATCGGCGACACCGTCCAGCCGCGCCCGTCCCTGCCGACCAGCCCCTCGGTCTCGAGCCGCAGCAGTGCTGCCCTGACCGGGGTTCGCGATGCACCGAAACGGCTCTCGATCCAGCGCTCGGTCAGCTTTTCGCCGGGACCGATCTCGAGGCCCAGGATCATCTGCCGAAGCTGTTTTTCGACGCTGTGCATCTGCGACATTGTCGTTTCCACCTTTTGGCCGTTTGCGATCGTCTTGCCGATCACGTTCGACAGGCTGCATTGACAGCGGCCAAGCTTGCGTCCATGACGTGCACCATCTTGGTATCCCAAATTGGTATCCGCAGCAAGCATCGATAAAAGAGTTGCTGGGACAGGACACACGACATGCAGCAGAGCACGCCCCCGGCGAACGACAGCACCTACAACATCCACTGGCGGCGCAATCTGTTCGTGTGCTTCGCCGGTTCGTTTTCGACGCTTGTCGCCATGACGCTGCTTCTGCCGTTCCTGCCGCTCTATATCGAGCAGCTGGGTGCCGAGGGTCACGCGGCGATCGTGCAATGGTCGGGGATTGCCTATGGCGCGACGTTCTTCGCGGCGGCGCTGGTGGCGCCGCTCTGGGGACGTCTCGGCGACCGCTATGGCCGCAAGGTGATGCTGGTTCGCGCCAGCTTCGGCATGGCCATATGCATGTCGCTGACCGGCATGGTGCAGACGGTCTGGCAGCTGGTGCTGCTGCGGCTGCTCATCGGCTTTGCCGGCGGCTACTCCTCGGGATCGACCATCCTCGTCGCCATGCAGACCCCGAAGGAGCGTTCCGGCTGGGCGTTGGGCCTGCTGTCGGCCGGCATCACGGGCGGGGCTCTGGTCGGTCCGCTGGTTGGCGGCGCCCTGCCGCCGCTGATCGGCATCCGCGCCACCTTTCTCCTCTCCGGCGGCGTCATCTTCCTGGCATTCCTGGCGACCACGTTTCTGATCAAGGAGAATCCCCGGCCGAAAACAGCAGACGCCGCAGCGACGCAGAAGCGGAAAGGCGGCTGGTCACAAATCCCCGACAAACGGCCTGTTGTCGCCATGCTGGCGACCGGCATGCTGTTGAGCTTCGCCACCATGTCGATCGAGCCGATCATCACCGTCTATGTGCAGCAGCTCATCGAGGACCAGAGCCGCGTGACGCTGATATCAGGCGTCGTCATGTCGGCGGCGGCCCTTGGCGCCATCCTGTCGGCCTCGCGCCTGGGCAAGCTCGCCGACCGCGTCGGCCACTGGAACGTCATCATCGGCGCGCTTGCCGTCTCGGCGCTGCTGCTGATCCCGCAGGCCTTCGTCACGCAGAGCTGGCAACTCATCGGCCTGCGCTTCCTGATGGGTCTGGCGCTGGGCGGGCTGTTGCCCTGCATCACCAGCGTGATCCGCCACAATGTTCCCGATGGGGTCGGCGGCAATGTGCTCGGGCTGTCGATCTCCGCCCAATATGTCGGGCAAGTCGCCGGCCCCTTGCTCGGCGGCTTTGCCGGTGGTCATTTCGGCATGCGTTCGGTGTTTCTGGGCACATCCGTCTTGATGGCCGGCGGCGCGGTGTATAACTGGCTGGCACAGTCACGCCGCGAGCAGGACATGCTTGCCCACGCCGGCAAGCCCTGACGGGGTTGGGCGTCACAGGGCCCCAAACATGAGCACAGCCGAACGACCTTCCGACAACAGCAGCCGTATCCTCGTCCTGGCCGGGGGCTTCTGCGGTGCTGCCGGCGTGGCGCTGTCGGCCGCGGCAGCGCATCTCGGCGGCGCCTTCGTTGGCACCGCCGCATCGTTCCTGCTGATGCATGCGCCGGTCTTCCTTGCCGCCGGATTGCTTGGCGCGAACCGGATCCTGCGCATCGGCAGCCTAATCCTGCTGGTTGGGCTTCTGCTGTTCTGCGGCGATCTGCTGGCCCGCGATTTCATCGGGTCGCGGCTATTCCCGCTGTCGGCGCCGATCGGCGGCACGCTGCTCATTGCCGGCTGGCTGGCGATCGCTGCCTCGGCGCTGGTGCGCGTGCGGTCCTGAACGCCCGCCGGCACCAAACGTCGAGCGTGGCGGCTAATCCTGCCGGCGCTCGGGCTTGATAAGCAATTCGCGATTGCGCCGCCGCAGCTTGGCCAACCGATGCCGCTCCGGCCGTTCGGAAGCCGGCGCGATGCCCCAATAGTTGCGATAGATGTCTTCAAATAGATAGCTCACGGGATGCATGATGTGCGCTCCTTTCAGCGCCTGAATCGATCCAATCGAGAGGTGCGAAAAACCGACCCCGATCAGCTCCGCTTGCGCTCCACAAGGAACCGCAACTCGCGGACCCATAGACTGGTTTTGCCGCGGCGCTTCTGCGTCGCGGTGTTCGACGAGATGCTCCAGTCGTTGCGGTAAATGTCTTCGAACAGAAAATTGACGGGATGCATGACACAAGTCCCTACTTGATGTTGAATCGATCCAATTCTGCCAGCAGGCGTTTCCTTGGATCGATTCAAACATAGGCCCTATCGAAGCCACGATCAAGCCAAAATTTGAACCGATCCAACGAAAGTGTTAAATGGGAAGAATTCAGGAGACGAAGATGGCGCCACTTATCTCTGCAAAGACAAGACCGGTCCGGCTGGCGGACATTGCCAAGGCAGCCGGCGTGTCGCACGGCACCGCGTCCAACGTCTTCGCCCGTCCGGAGATCGTGCGCGAGGAGGTCCGTGAACGGGTCAAGGCGGCAGCCGAGGCCATGGGATATGGCGGACCGGATCCCAAGGGCCGGCTGCTGCGCGCCGGCAAGGTCAATGCCATCGGTGTCGCGACCGCGGAACCCCTCTCCTATTTCTTCGACGATCCCTTTGCCCGGGTGATGATGGCCAGCATCTCGCAGGCTTGTGACGCGACCGGTGCGGGGATTTCGCTGGTCTCCGCCGTCAATGGGGAGCAGCTCGCGTGGAACATCCAGAGTGCGCTGGTCGATGGCTTCATCGTCTTCTGTGTCGATGGCGGCTCAAAGCTGGTCCAACTGGCGCGCGAACGCAAGCTCCCCTTTGTGGCGCTCGATCTCGATTCGGACGACGACGATGCGGTCGCGGCGATCGGCGTCGACAACATCGCCGGTGCCGGCCTGGCGGCCCGCCACCTGACCGAACTCGGACATCGCCGCTTTGCCGTGCTTACCCTGCCCTGTGCCGACGCAGGCTTCGGCCCTACCACAAGGGAGCAGGTGGAAATGGCCCTCTATTCCGCTACGCGGGACCGCTTGCGTGGCTATTTCGCGGAACTCTCCCGCGTCGACATCGACGTCTCGCGTGTGCCGATCTACGAGACCGTCAATGACGAGAAGAGCGTGTGGGCCGGCCTCGACCATATTTTCGCCGGTGCCGAGGCGCCGACAGCCATCCTGGCGATGTCGGACAGGATGGCGCTCCATGCGCTGGACTGGCTGCGGCAGCACGACATTGCGGTACCGGGCGATGTTTCTGTCGTCGGCTTCGACGGTGTTCCGGAAGGGGCGGTTTCCAAGCCGCCGCTGACCACGATCGTCCAGCCGATCGCCGAGATGGGCCGCCTTGCCGTCAAGGCGATCCTTGAAAATGATGGTTCGTTCAGCCGGCAATCGCTGCCGGTCGAACTCGTGGTGCGGGCCTCATCCGGCCCCTCGCCCACCTGAGCTCAACGGCCCATTCTTGTCGCCATGCCCGGCATCGCGAAGGATGCAGCATGGACGGGCGGTGCGGCGCTGTGAGCCGGCCTGCTTTTGGCGGACCAGCCAAGGCCCGATAGCCATTCGAGATAGTAGGCGAGCGCGAACTGCATGACGATGCCGGCCGATATCAACAGGCTGTCATAGGCAAATCCGCCCGGATTGATCAGCTTCAGCACCTGCGCCGCCATTGCAAGCACCGTGCCGGCAATGAAAACCGGCAGCGATCGTTTGCCCAATATGGCAAGCGGATGATCGCGCCCGGTGCGAAACAGATTCGAGATCGCCGGGAATGCCACGATCAGGTAGCTCACTGCGAGTATATGCAGGAGCCTCGGCAGCGACAGGAACGTCTTGTCGAAACCGGTCAGCACCGGAGGCAGGCCAAACCAGGAGATATGCCCCCAGAGCGGGCTGTGCACCCAGACCAGGGCCACAACGGTGTAGGCCAAGGCCGCCCCAACCAGCCAGCGATTGACCGGGATGGTGCCGCCGCGACGCACATGCAGCGTGCCCGCCAGGCCGATGTTGAAAAGGAACTGCCACGACAGCGGGTTGAGAAACCAGAAGCCGGGCTCGGGGTAGTTGGGCGGAGCAATCTGATAAATCCCCGCGACCAGCCACAGGGCGCCGGATGCCACCAGTGCCAGGACCGGCCGATAGCTGACAATGAGCAGGAACAGCGGCGCCAGCAAGAGCAGCACCGCATAGACGGGCAGGATGTTGTTGTACCCAAGTTGGTGGCCGAGCGTCACGATGCCGATCAGCACCTGCGGCGTATTCTTGATCAACGGCTCGATGTTGATCATCGTCAAAAGCTCCGGCCGCCTGGCAAACACTGCCGCAGCGCAGAAAATGGCCATCACCACCATGGTGGTGACGATGTGGGTGGCATAAAGCACACCGGCGCGGCGCAACATCTTCAAAGTTGCCAGCAGCCGGTTTCCAGGCTGGAATTTCTTGCCGTAGGCGAGCGCGACCGAGATTCCCGAGATCAGCACGAAGACCTCCGCCGCATCCGAAAAGCCGAAATTCTTGTATGTCAGATACTCGAAGGCGGTACCCGGCACATGGTCGACATAGATGGTCAACAAGGCGAGAGCACGGATCACATCGATGCGCGTGTCGCGCTCAGTGCGGTCCGGGACACGCGCCTCGCGGTCCGGGACACGCGCCTCGCGGTCTGGGACACGCGCATCGCGGTCCGGGGAAATCTGGGTGGTCATCGACAAAAAGGCCTCAAAGCTGGTTGTTCATACCGGCAATGCGACCCCCGGCGCACCGCTTCGATTCCTCCCGAAGGATGTTATCGGCGGAGAAACGGACTGTAATGCGCCCGGTTCAATCAACTTTCGCGGGGCTTGAAAATATTGCGTTTTGAAGCCGGCAAATTGAGCGAAAAGTCATATAATCAAGAGGATGGTCGATGATCGACGAGACCTCACAAGATGGTGCGTTGCGGCGTGATCTCGCCTTCCACTACCGGCTTTACGGCGCGGCGGATTCAACGGGCGACTGCTTCTTCCTGCTGCATGGGTCGGGTGTCGACGAGACGACATTGGTGCCGCTGGCGCGAGAGATCGCACCGCGTGCCACGCTCGTCGCGGTGCGTGGCCGCGTTGTCCAGGAGGATGGTTTCCGCTGGTTCGCGCGGATCACGCCGACGCGCTTCGAACAGGCGAGCATCCGCACCGAAACCGAGGCCTTTGCGGGCTTCGTCGCTGACGCGGCCACACGCCATCATCTCGACCTCTCGCGCACAATTTTCCTCGGCTATTCGAACGGCGCCAATCTGGTTTCGAGCCTGATGCTGCTGCATCCGGGCCTTGTCGAACGCGCCGCGCTGCTGCGACCGATGCCGGTGCTCGATGATGTGCCGGCGACGGAGCTGTCAAAGGTGCGGGTGCTGATGATCGCCGGCGCCGCCGACCTCACCTA
>NZ_RZRW01000581.1:0-3519 GCF_003998745.1 Mesorhizobium sp. M7A.F.Ca.US.014.04.1.1
GGGGGCGAAAACCGCCGCTGAGTTGCGCGAGCGCTATGGCGTCACGGTGACGGAAGTCGTCGGCGACGTCTCGAAGCCGGAGGTGCAGAAGGCGCTGCTCGTGGCTTGCCCCGAGCCGGACATCCTGGTCAACAACAATGGCGGACCGCCGCTTCGCGACTTCCGCACGCTCGATCGCGAAAAGATCCTCGAAGGCGTTACCCAGAACATGGTGACTCCGATCGAGCTCGTGCAGGCCGTGCTGGACGGCATGGCGGCGCGCGGCTTCGGTCGCATCGTCAACATCACCTCGCTGTCGGTCTATGTGCCCATTCCCGGCCTCGACCTGTCGTCCGGCGCGCGTGCCGGCCTGACCTCGTTCCTTGCCGGCGTGGCCAGAACGGTTGTCGACCGCAACGTCACCATCAACAGCCTTCTGCCGGGCAAGCTCGACACCGACCGGCTGCGCGGCCCGCATGAGGCCGGCACAGTCGAAAGCCCTCAGGCCGCAGCCGCGCGCAAGACCCGCATCAGCGCCGATGTTCCGGCCAAGCGGCTCGGCACGCCGGAGGAATTCGGCCAGATCTGCGCCTTCCTGTGCTCGGTCCACGCCGGCTATCTGACCGGGCAGAACATACCGGTCGATGGTGGTCTTTACGTCAGCGCCTTTTGATCAACTTATCCGTGAAACGGTCGGATCCGTCCGTCAGACAATCGTTATAAGTATTTGATTGTTCAATACTTTCTACGCGCCGCCGGGTATTGCCGCCGGCGCGTCAATTAGCGTCGCGAAAAACCACGGCTGCATGCTAAAAGGGAATCTCCAGGCAGATTTCGAGGGAGCGGCCGCATGGAAGGCGAGAGCAAAAAGACGGCACGTTCGGACCTCGACGAAGCCGCCCTCTACTTCCACAAGCACCCAAGGCCGGGAAAGCTCGAGATACAGGCGACCAAGCCGCTCGGCAATCAGCGCGACCTCGCGCTCGCCTATTCCCCCGGCGTCGCCGCCCCCTGCCTGGAAATCCGCGACGATCCGGCGACCGCCGCCGACTACACCGCACGCGCCAATCTGGTCGGTGTCGTCACAAACGGATCGGCCGTGCTCGGCCTCGGCAATATCGGCCCGCTGGCCTCCAAACCGGTCATGGAAGGCAAGGCCGTCCTGTTCAAGAAGTTCGCCGGCATCGATGTCTTCGACATAGAGATCGACGCGCCCGCTATCGAGCGCATGGTCGAGACGATCTCGGCCCTCGAGCCGACCTTCGGCGGCATCAATCTCGAGGACATCAAGGCGCCGGAATGCTTCGAGGTCGAGGAACAGCTGAAGGCCCGCATGGGCATACCGGTGTTCCACGACGACCAGCACGGCACCGCCATCATCGTCGCTGCCGCCGTGCTCAACGGGCTGGAGTTCGCCGGCAAGACCATATCGGACATCAAGATCGTCACCTCCGGCGCCGGGGCTGCCGCCCTTGCCTGCCTCAACCTGCTGGTCTCGCTCGGCGCCAAGGTCGAAAACATCTGGGTCACCGACCGTTTCGGCGTCGCCTACAAGGGCCGCACCGATGAGATGGATCGTTGGAAAGACCCCTATGTGAAGGACACCGAGGCGCGCACGCTGGCCGACGTCATTTCGGGCGCCGACGTCTTCCTCGGCCTGTCGGCGGCAGGCGTACTGAAGCCGGAACTGCTCCAGCACATGGCGCCGAAGCCGCTGATCCTGGCGCTGGCCAACCCCAATCCGGAGATCATGCCGGAAATAGCGCGTGCAGCGCGTCCGGATGCGATGATCTGCACCGGCCGGTCCGATTTTCCCAATCAGGTCAACAACGTACTGTGTTTTCCTTACATTTTTCGCGGTGCGCTCGACTGCGGCGCCAGCGCCATCAATGAGGAGATGAAGATGGCGGCGGTGCGGGCAATCGCAGCGCTCGCACGCGAGGAACCTTCGGACGTCGCGGCCCGCGCCTATTCCGGCGAGACGCCGATCTTCGGCCCTGAATTCCTGATCCCTTCGCCCTTCGATCCGCGGCTGATCCTGCGCATAGCGCCCGCGGTCGCCAAGGCAGCCTGCGACACCGGCGTCGCGACGCGGCCGATCACCGACTTTGCCGCCTATATCGACAAGCTGAACCGCTTCGTCTTCCGCTCCGGCCTGGTGATGAAGCCGGTGTTCTCGTCCGCCAAGGCATCGAGCGCCAAGCGCGTCATCTATGCCGACGGCGAGGATGAGCGCGTGCTGCGGGCTGCCCAGGTGGTGCTCGAGGAAGGCATCGCCGAGCCGATCCTGATCGGCCGCCCGCACGTCATCGAAGTGCGCCTGAAGCGCTACGGCCTGCGCATCAAGCCCGGGGTCGATTTCGGCCTCATCAACCCGGAAGACGATCCGCGCTACCGCCACTATGTCGACCTTTTGATCGAACTCGCCGGCCGGCGTGGCGTGACGACGGAAGCCGCGCGCACTATGGTGCGCACCGACAACACGGTGATCGCAGCACTTGCGCTGAAACGCGGCGATGCCGACGCCATGGTCTGCGGCCTCGAAGGTCGATTCGAGCGGCATCTGCGCAACGTCACCTTGATCATCGGCCCCCGCGCCGGCATCAAGGACCACGACCTGTCGACGCTTTCCATGCTGATCTCGCAGCGCGGCATCATCTTTCTGACCGACACCCACGTCTCCGTCGACCCGACGGCGGAAGAAATCGCCGAGATGACGGTGCTGGCGGCGGAAGAAATCCAGCGCTTCGGCATCGAGCCGAAGGCAGCACTCTTGTCGCATTCCGATTTCGGCTCGCGCGATTCGCCCAGCGCCCTGAAGATGCGGCAAGCAGCGGCGATCCTGGCGCGCATCGCGCCTGACCTTGAATGCGATGGCGAGATGCATGCGGACACTGCTCTGTCGGAGCACCTGCGCCAGCGCGTCTATCCCCATTCGAGACTGAAGGGCGAAGCCAATTTGCTGGTGTTCCCCAACCTCGATTCGGCAAACATCACGCTGACGGCGCTCAGAACCATGACGGATGCGCTACATGTCGGGCCGATCCTGCTCGGCACCGACATGCCGGCGCATATATTGACGCCGTCTGTCACCTCGCGCGGCGTCGTCAACATGACGGCGCTTGCCGTGGTCGAAGCCGCCCACAAGGCACAAGCGGTCGTCAATCTGGGCTGAACACGGATTTCGCGGTAAACTGCAGTTAACCGCGAACACGGTAGCCTTGCGGGGCTAACAGCCGATTTGGAAGGCGGAGTTTGGGCGGATGGCAAGCGGAGGGTGGAAGCAGGCGCATGCTGTCGTGCTGCTTGGCCTGCTGTTGTCCGCAACCTGGGGAGTAGCCGAGCCACAGGCTGCTTCGCGGGTCTGCCGCCAGTTGGAAGCCGATCTTGCCGCGTCCTCGCGCGGCGGCGGTGGCGGTCCGGCGCTAGTCCGGAAATACGATTCCGCGATTGCCAGGCAGCATGAGCAGATTTCGAAGGCTCGCAGCCAGGCGAGCCAGGCCGGGTGCGGTTTTTCGCTGTTTGGCCGCACCCTCAATC
>NZ_RZRW01000582.1:0-3515 GCF_003998745.1 Mesorhizobium sp. M7A.F.Ca.US.014.04.1.1
GGCTTCTGCTTGCGCAGGCCGGCGAACAGTTCAACCGCCGGCGCATGGCCGATGGCCACGAACACACCGTCGATCTTGAGGTGCGACACCTCGCCGGTCCCCGCATGCTTGAGCTTCAGCCCTTCGACCGAGGGCGGCAGCGGCGTCTTGCCGGGCCGACCGGTGATCTCGTCGACGATCGTGTCCCAGATGACGCGGACATTGTCCTTTTTCAGAAGCCGCTCGCGCAGGATACGTTCGGCGCGAAAATCGCTGCGCCTGTGGATCACCGTCACGCTCTTGGCGAGATTGGACAGATAGAGCGCCTCTTCCACCGCCGAATTGCCGCCGCCGATCACCGCGACATCCTTGCCCCGGTAGAAGAAGCCGTCGCAGGTGGCGCAGGCCGAGACTCCAAAACCCATAAAGTCCTGCTCGGTCGGGATGCCCAGCCATTTCGCTTGCGCGCCGGTCGCGATGATCAGCGCGTCGGCGGTGTAGGTGGTGCCGGAATCGCCCTTGGCACGGAACGGTCGCACGTTGAGGTCGACCTCGGTGATGATGTCGTTGATGATGTCGGTGCCGACATGCTCGGCCTGTTTCAGCATCTGCTCCATCAGCCACGGACCCTGGATCGGGTCGGCGAAGCCGGGATAGTTCTCGACATCGGTGGTGATCATCAACTGCCCGCCCTGCTGCAGGCCGGCGACCAGCATCGGCTTCAGCATGGCGCGGGCGGCGTAGACCGCCGCCGTATAGCCGGCCGGGCCGGAACCGATGATGAGAACGGGCGCGTGCTTGGTGGTCATCTAAAGCCTCTGCGGAGGGCTGCCGGCAATTGCGGCATGGAAAACTCGATCATTGTCGCGCGTAATGTAAGTGTTGCCCACGACGCCAGCAAGGCAAGTTGGAGTTCGTCCCCGGAAAGCTTTGTCACACCCTGTCGCCTGCGGATCCCGCGAAATATTCCGGGCGAAGGATGGAATGGACAGCGAAGTCGTTTAATTACAAAATCACGCAAGATTCTTGCGTGTTGCCCCTCATGATCGAGAGCCCTCATGCCGCTCAAGGCCGACCTCGACGCCATCGACTGGAAGATCCTGCGCGAATTGCAGGGCGACGGCCGCATGACCAATGTCGAACTGTCGAACCGCGTCGGCATTTCGGCACCGCCATGCCTGCGCCGCGTCAAGCGCCTGGAGGAAGCCGGCATCATCCGTGGCTACCGCGCTCTGCTCAACGCACCAGCGCTCGGCCTTGATGTCGTTGCCTTCTGCCTCGTCGGCCTGCATCATCAAGCCGATGCCGAGCTGCGCATCTTTGCCGAGCGCACCCGCGGCTGGCCGATCGTACGCGACGCCTGGATGGTGTCGGGCGAATCCGATTTCCTCCTGCATTGCGTGGCGAGCGACCTCGGCGCCTTCCAGAGCTTCGTCATCGAGGAACTGACCTCGACCCCGAATGTCGACACGGTGCGCACAGCGCTCACCATCCGCCGGGTCAAGGACGAAGGCTTGGTCTCGTTCGCACAGCCTTGAGCCGGTTGAACCGCAACCGGCTTTCGCCGATGCGGCCTGAGCGCCTCGCCATATCAGCGCCGCTTTGGCGTTCGATAGGCTCTCCTGTGGAGCCGGATGTACTGCCGTAGCCACCTTGCTGGTTTCCTAGAGCAATTCCAGAAAAAGTGTGTAACGGTTTTCCTGGGAAAAGCGCATAGCGCTTTCGGGATTGCATAATACAGGTGGCGCAGGGCAGCCCAATTCCGAGAACAGTGTGCCGTGGGGTGGGACGATGACTCGATTTTCTAGCCCGGTTTCGGCGCTGGTCATCTGTATGAACGAGGCCGACATGATCGGCGAATGCCTGGAAAGCGTCGACTTCTGCGCCGAGATCATCGTCGTCGATTCAGGCTCGACGGACAGCACTCTGGACGTCGTCAATGCGTTCATCGCCAAGGGCTACCCGATAAGGCTGTTTCACAATGATTGGCCGGGCTTTCCTCGTCAGCGGCAATTCGCGCTCGATCAGGCCACCCAACCGTGGTGCCTTTCGATTGAAGCCGACGAGGCCATCGATGACGTTCTCAGGCAGTCGATCACGAATGTGACGCAGCTTGGGAACGATGCTTTCGACGGATGGTACATCAGGCGCCGCGACAAGCTGAAGGGTTATGGCTATGCGCACCGCTGGGTGCTTCACAACAGGCTGCTGCGTCTTTTCCGGCGCGACAAGGCGACCATGGACCTCAATCTGCGGGTCCATGAGTCGTTCGAGGTGCCGGGCGAAACCGGCACCATAGAAAATGGCGTGCTGCTGCATCGCCGCGAAATGACTATTGCCGAGGATCTGGCGAGAGCCAACACCTACTCCAGCCTCAAGGTCGCCACGCTGGTCGAACGAGCCAAGAAGCCTGGCCTGATAAGACTGGTGCTGTCGCCGCTTGGCAACTTCCTGAAGTTTTACCTGGCCAAGCGCTACTTCCTGTGCGGCCGGCACGGGTTCGTCTATTCGATGCTGGTGATGGTGTATTCGTTCGCCACCGAGGCCAAGCTCTATGAAGCCTGGCGGGACAACGATCGGGTATAAACCGTTAGGGCGCGCCCGAGGCGGCCCCAAGTGCAGCTATTGCGGCGAGCAGGCCGTCGAAGTCCGCGCGGTCGCACCAAGGCCGAATTGTGAAGCCCCGTCGGACAGCCGCTTGCCCGTCCACCAGCCAGCCCTGCGAGAGGCCGGCGCGTTGTCCCGCCTCCATGTCGGCCTCCTTGTCGCCGACGATCAGCGAACGCCGCAGATCGAGCCCGAGGCGACTGGCCGCCTCCAGCAGCATGCCCGGATTGGGCTTGCGCATCGGATGATCTGCGGCCGCGAGCGGGCCGGAGCCCGCCTCGTGATAGGCGCAGGCAAGGACCATGTCGACGAACGCATTGTCGGCGCGTAGCAGTTCGAGCACGCGGCCATTGACGGCGGCGAAATCGCTCCAGCCGAAATAGCCGCGCGCGATGCCGGACTGGTTGGTGACGACGATGACGGGAATGCCGGCCCCGTTGGCGGCGGCTATCACCGCGGCTATATCCGCGCGCAGCACCATTTCGCCAGGATCATCCGGATAGCCCGTATCGATATTGATGGTGCCGTCGCGGTCGAGGAACAGCGCCGGAGAGCCGGCGGCGAACACCTTTGAGCCGACCTGCTCGACCCACAGGCCCGGCTCAGCCAGCGGATAGCGGCCAGAGGTCGTGGGATCAGCCATTGCTGAGGCGCGCTTCGACCACCTCGCACAGATGATGATAAAGGCACAGATGCCCCTGCTGGATGATCGGCGTCGAGGTCGACGGAACGTTGAGCAGGATATCGGACAGAGGTTTCAGCTTGCCGCCGGTATCGCCGGTCATGCCGATCACCGTCATGTCCATCCTCCGTGCCTGTTCGGCGGCGGCGAGGATGCTCGGCGAATTGCCGCTGGTCGAGATTGCCAGAAGCACGCCGCCGGCCGCGCCATGCGCCTCGACCTGGCGCGAAACAACCGTGTCGAAGCC
>NZ_RZRW01000583.1:0-3509 GCF_003998745.1 Mesorhizobium sp. M7A.F.Ca.US.014.04.1.1
GCCCACATCAAGCACATCAACGAGCAGACCTATTCCTATCTCGGCGGCAAGCTGTCACCGTTCGAAGCGTGGCTTTTGCTGCGCGGCCTGCGCACGCTGCCGCTGCGCCTGCCGCACCACATGAAGAGCGGCCTGACCATCGCCGAACGGCTGAAGGCGCATGCCGCTGTCGAGCGGGTCAACCATCCCGTCTATTCGAACCACCCGGGCAAGGCGACGCTGGCCGGCTATGCCGGGCTGTTCTCCTTCGAGGTTACGGACGAGATTGACATCCCCGTCTTCGTCGACGCGCTGAAATATTTCCGCATCGGCGTCAGTTGGGGCGGGCATGAAAGCCTGGTCGTGCCGGCCAAGGCGTCGCTGGAGCAGACGCCGGGCCTGAATTCGATGGCGCGCTTCGGCGTCAGCCCCCGAACCATCCGCTTCAATGTCGGATTGGAGAGTGTCGAAGACCTGTGGGCGGATGTCGCCCAAGCCTTCGAAAAAGCCAGAAAATAACAAGCGGGTTCAAAATGGGAGTCTTGAACATGAAAAAACTGACCGTCATGCTTGCCACCGTTGCGGGACTGGCGATTTCCGCCGGAAATGCTGTGGCCGATTCGACCCTGAAAATGGTCGAAGTCATCACCAGCCCGCCACGCACCGAATTCCTGAAGAAGCAGATCGCCGAGTTCGAAACGGCCAATCCAGGCATCAAGGTCGAGCTGATCTCGCTGCCCTGGGGGCAGGCGTTCGAGAAATTCCTGACCATGGTGCAGGCCGGCGACACGCCCGACGTGGTCGAGATGCCGGAACGCTGGATGGGCCTCTATGCCAACAATGCCCAGCTCGAGGATCTCGGCCCGTATATGGCCAAATGGGACGACGCCAAGACGCTGGGCGACCGCGCCAAGCAGTTCGGCTCGACCGTCAACAACACCCAGTTCATGATCCCCTACGGCTACTATGTGAACGCGCTGTTCTGGAACAAGAAGCTGTTCAAGGAGGCAGGTCTGGACGGCCCGCCGGCCACGCTCGACGAGTTCGTCGCCGACTCCAAGAAAATCTCCGCCATTCCGGGCAAATACGGCTACTGCCTGCGCGGCGGGCCGGGTGCCTTCAACGGCATGCACATGTTCATGAACATCGCTCAGGGCAAGGGTGGCTACTTCAACGAGGACGGCACTTCGACGATCAACGAGGAGGGCTCGGTCAAGGGCCTGCAGATGCTGGCCGATATGTACAAGGACGGCCTGGCGCCGAAGGATGCGGTGAGCTGGGGTTTCAACGAAACGGTCACCGGCTTCTATTCCGGCACCTGCGCTATGCTCAACCAGGATCCGGACGCGCTGCTCGGCATCGCCGACAAGATGAGCGCCGACGATTTCGCGGTAGCGCCATTGCCGGTCGGGCCGAGCGGCAAATCCTATCCGACACTCGGCTATGCCGGTTGGGCCATGTTCGCCAACTCGCAGCACAAGGACGACGCCTGGAAGCTGATGGCGACCCTTTTGTCGCCGAAGGACAATCTGGAATGGGCCAAGGAAGTCGGCGTCGTCCCGATCCACAACGGTGCCGACCAGGATCCCCATTTCAAGACCGAGCAGTTCAAGGGCTGGTTCACAGAGCTCAGCGACAGCTCCAAATATGAAATGGTCACCCCGCCGACGCATCTGGAGAACCTCGGCAATTTCGTCGACCAGGTGGCGATCAAGAATTTTCAGGAAGTGCTGCTTGGCCAGAAGACGGCCAAGGACGTCGCCGACCAGTGGGCTGCCTTCCTGACCAAGGAACAGCAGGACTGGATGGCGAAGAACAAGAAATAAGCGCGTTCTTTCCTTCTCCCGTTCACGGGGAGAAGGTGTCACGAAGTGACGGATGAGGGGCGGCGGTAGTTTTGCCTACTTTGCGCTGCCCCTCATCTGCCTGCCCATCCTTCGCAGCCGCTGCGCTGCAGCTTCGGAGGGTGAACCGGCACTTCTCCCCGCTCATTGTCCATCCGCTGCTCCAGGGAGCCGATCCTCACCCAATGACCTATGCCGTGTCCGAAATACGATCCGTCGGCAAGCCTCGAAAGAAGCGGCTGTCGCATGCCGCTATCGAGCCATGGCTCTATCTCAGCCCGGCGATCATCCTGCTGGTCGTGGTGCTTCTGGTGCCGCTGGTCATCGGCATCAGCTACTCCTTCCGCAAGTTCTCCGCCTTCAAGTCCGAATATGTCGGGCTCGGCCAGTATCAGGCGATGCTGTCGGATCAGGTGCTGGGCCAGGCGCTGGTCAACACGTTGTGGTGGACGGTCGCCAGCCTTTTCTTCCAGTTCTTCCTCGGCCTTGGCCTGGCGCTTCTGCTCGACAAGCCGTTTCGCGGCCGCAAGGCTGTACAAGCCCTGGTGTTCCTGCCCTGGGCGGTGCCGTCCTTCCTGTCGGGCCTGACTTGGGCCTGGCTGTTCAATCCGATCATCGGCCCGCTGCCGCACTGGCTGTTTGCATTGGGTCTGAAGGCCGAGCCGACCAATGTGCTGTCCGATCCGTCAACCGCCATGTGGGGGCCGATCGTCGCCAATATCTGGTTCGGCATTCCGTTCTTCGCCATCACGCTCCTGGCGGCGCTGAAGTCGATCCCGTCGGAACTGCATGAGGCTGCGGCCATCGATGGAGCCTCGCCCTGGCAGCGCTTCACCAAGGTGACGCTGCCGTTTCTGGCGCCGACCATCGCCATCACCGTGATGTTGCGCACCATCTGGATCGCCACCTTCGCCGACCTGATCTTCGTCATGACCGAAGGCGGACCGGCCGGCTCGACCAACACTGTGCCGGTCTACATCTATGTCAGCGCCTTCAAATCGCTGGACAAGGGCTATGCCTCGGCGGTGGCCGTGCTGCTATTGGTCCTGCTCATTGCCTATGCGATTGCGCTGATCGGTATCCGCCGCACCCTGGTGAGGCACGTCTGATGATCGCAGGACGCACAGCCTCGCAGCGCTTCTTCGGCGGCATCGGCCTCTACGCGGCAATCGCGGCTTACGTGCTCTTTGCCTTGTTCCCGATCTACTGGACGCTGAAGATCTCGGTCACGCCGGAGCGGCTGCTTTATTCCGAAGGCATCACCTTCTGGCCGTCGCACATGACGCTGCAGAACTTCGTCACCGTGCTCGAGGCCACCGATTTCCCCCGCTATTTCCTCAACAGCGTCATCGTCTCGGTATCGACGGCGGCACTGGTGACAATCATCGCCACGCTTGCCGGTTATGCCATGTCGCGCTTCACCTTTCGCGGCAAGGCAGCACTGGCGCTGATGTTGCTTTTGACCCAGACCTTTCCGCTGGTGATGGTCATTCCGCCGATCTACCGCGTGATGGGTCAGATCGGACTGATCAACAGCCTGACCGGGCTGATCATCATCTACACCGCCTTCAACACGGCTTTTGCCACCTTCCTCATGCAGTCCTTTTTCGACGGCATCCCCAAGGATCTGGAGGAAGCGGCGATGATCGACGGCTGCACGCGTGCGCAGGCGATGCGCAAGGTGAT
>NZ_RZRW01000584.1:0-3506 GCF_003998745.1 Mesorhizobium sp. M7A.F.Ca.US.014.04.1.1
TTCTTGGCCAGGTCCTCGGCGGTCGAAAACACTTTCGCCAGCGGCTGGGCCAGATAGAGCTGGCCATTGCCGCCCTCGACCTTGGGCATCGCTTCGAGCGCCGTCTCGACGCCAAGCTTGACGTCGCGGATGTTGCCGCCGGCGCGTTCGATCAGCGACGCGGCCAAGCCCTCGTCGTCGTCGACGAGCACTTTCAGGATATGTTCAGGGGTGAATTGCTGGTGGTTGCGGGAAAGCGCCATGGTCTGCGCGGACTGGATAAAGCCGCGCACGCGCTCTGAGTATTTCTCAAGGTTCATATCTGTCTCCTTCCATCACCGGCCCGCTTTGCGGCACCGGATCCGATTGCGGTGACGGACCCGCTCATTCGAGCCGGGTCCAGTTGAGGCTGATATGGTGCACAGGCGCTGAACCCTCAAGACGTCCCGATATCGGCAACCACATAATATTGCACGGCCGCCCAAACGAAAACGGCGGAGATTTCTCTCCGCCGCTCAATGCCTTGAAATGCCGTTGGGTCAGTTATCGATATCGACATTGACCGGTTGGGCGTTGCCGCTGTCGGCCGGGGCCGCAGCCACCTCGCCGGCGTCGGTCCCGGAACTGGCATTGTCACTACCGCCATCAACCTGATCGGCGTTGACGCGCGGGCGGCGCGGACGACGCGGACGACGGGCAGCACCGCTTTCGGCGGCCGCCTCGTTGAGTTCGGCCTGGGCGGCAAGACCTGCCGGGGAAAGGTTCTCGAACGACGGAGCCGGTTCGGCCGGCGCCACAGATTCGGTCGGCGAAACGGCTTCGCCCTGGACCGGGATCTCGTTGCCCTGGGGCTGACCACCTTGCTCGGCGGACGATGAAAAGTCGCGCTGGCCGTTCTGGCCATAGCCGCCATTGGGGCGGCGATCACGATGGCGCCCGCCATTGTTGTCGCGGCCGCCATTGTTGCGCCCGCCATTGTTATCGCGGGCCTCGCGGCCACCTTCCCGGTTCAGCGCGACCTCGGCCGGCGTACCTTCGATAACCGGCTGCGGGCCGGCGCCATGGTTGACCACCGGGATCTGGACGTCGGAAGCAGCGTTGCTGTTGTTGCCGCTATTGTCGAAATCGTCGCGGTCCTCATCGCCATCATCGTCGAAATCATCGCGATTCTGCTGCGTGTTCTGGATCGGCATCTGCGCCTGTGCGGCCGCGATGATGCGATTGTAATGCTCGGCGTGCTGGAGATAGTTCTCCGCCATGACCCGGTCGCCGGAGCTGTGTGAATCACGGGCAAGGGTGGCGTATTTTTCGGCGATCTGCTGAGCCGAACCGCGGATCTTCACGTCCGGGCCATTGCTCTCGTAGTTGCGCGTCAGGGGATTAGGCCCCTTGCGGTTGTTGTTGTTATTGTTGTTATTGTTACCACCGCCGCCGCCATTGTTGTTGCGACCGCGCATGCGCCTGTTCTGCTGTTGTGGCCTCATCAAACTCTCTTCATTTTGAAATTTTCGAAAAACTCTTCACGAACGGAGGCGCTCATGCAGCCAGCCGTTTCGTCTCTTCACCGGCGTTCGCCCGCATCGATTGCGTTGGCGCCACGTGTCATCCTGTTCCGGTTACATCACTTGCCGGACGATTCCCGCACGAAGCTTGGGCATCGTTTGCGCAAGAAGGCAGCTATTTCCAAGGAAAACCGAATCGCTAAGAGCACTGCCTGCTTCGTCTCATCCGGTTAAGGCGACCCTAGCCGCATTCCCCGGCATTGCCAAGCGCTTTTTTGCACTGCGTCAAGGCTTTATCCTTTCAAAGACAATAACCCTGTCGTTTCCACCGAGGTCACGGAAAACACTGCCCGGCACGTAGCCGGCTGCAGTGAATATCTCGCAGACCTCGTTGCGTTGCGTATGGCCGATCTCGACCGCAATTCTGCCTTCAATTTCCAAAAACCTTGCCGCTTCCGCAGCGATGGTTCTGTAGGGGTTCAGACCGTCCGCGCCGCCATCCAGGGCTAGGCGCGGGTCGAAATTGCGGACTTCGTCCTGCAGATTTCCAATGTCTTCGGAAGATATATAGGGAGGGTTTGCGACAATTACATGGTACCGGCCGGAAACTTTTTCGAACCAGTCCGACTGCAGCGCCGTGAACCGGCCCGCAAGACCAAGTTGCCCGGCATTGCGGGCCGCCGTCGCCAGCGCACCCGCGGACAGATCGACGCCGGTGGCATTAGCCGTCGGCACGACGCTGAGCAGCGCCAGCGCAATGGCGCCGGTGCCGGTGCCAAGATCGAGGATGCGACACTCGCCTTCCTGCGTCGCAACCGCCTTGACGAAGGGCAATATCGCCTCGACCAGCGTTTCGGTATCCGGCCGCGGTTCCAGCGTTTCCGGCGACAGCGCCAGGCGCAAACCGTAGAATTCACGATAGCCGAGGATGCGATGCACAGGTTCGCCGCCGGCGCGGCGTCTCAACGCGGCATCGATTTCGGCAACAGCGCCGGCGCCGACCCTGCGTTCGGGGTCCGCAATGGCTTGCGTGCGCGTCGTGCCCGAAAAATGCTCGACGATCAGCCTCGCATCGAGCGCCGGGTCGTCGACGGTGCTGCCGAGCCGAGCCCGCGCTTCCCGCAGCAGCGGCCCGAGCGCGTTGGGCAGGTCAGTCATCGATGCCGATGTCGGCGAGCAGCTTGGACTGATGATCGGCGATCAGCGCGTTGATGATCTCGTCGAGTTCGCCCATCATCACCCGGTCGAGCTTGTAGAGCGTCAAATTGATGCGATGGTCGGTGACGCGCCCTTGCGGGAAATTATAGGTGCGGATGCGTTCCGAGCGGTCACCGGAGCCGACCTGTGACTTGCGCGATTCGGAGCGCTCCTCGTCAGCCTTGCCGCGTTCGAGATCATAGAGGCGGGCGCGCAGGATCTGCATCGCCTTGGCGCGGTTCTGGTGCTGCGATTTCTCAGCCTGCACGACCATGATGCCGGTCGGCAGATGGGTGATGCGGACGGCCGAATCGGTGGTGTTGACGTGCTGGCCGCCCGAACCCGAGGCGCGCATCGTGTCGATGCGGATGTCTTCGGCCCTGATGTCGATGTCGACCTCTTCGGCCTCGGGCAGCACCGCGACGGTTGCCGCCGACGTGTGGATGCGCCCGCTGGCCTCGGTCGCCGGCACGCGCTGCACGCGATGCACGCCGGATTCGAATTTCAGATGCGCAAAGACGCCCTTGCCCGACACCGTGGCGATGATTTCCTTGTAGCCGCCGGCATCGCCATCGCTGGCCGAGGCGGTCTCGAAACGCCAGCCGCGTTCGGCGGCGTAGCGTTCGTACATGCGAAACAGGTCGCCGGCGAAAAGCGCGGCCTCATCGCCGCCGGTGCCGGCGCGGATTTCGAGAATGGCGTTCTTGTCGTCGGCGGCATCCCTGGGCAACAGCAGGATCTGAATGTCCTTCTGCAGCGCCTCGATGCGGTCCTCGACCCCTGGCAGCTCGGCCTCGGCCAGCGCCCGCATCTCGGCGTCGGTGCCCC
>NZ_RZRW01000585.1:0-3503 GCF_003998745.1 Mesorhizobium sp. M7A.F.Ca.US.014.04.1.1
ATCGATGGCCTCAAGGCAGGCGGACATGAGATTGCCGGCCGCCGCATCCTTCAGGTCGGCGCCGGCGGCGCCGGCGCGTCCCTGGCCTATTGTCTCGCCGAAGCCGGTGCCGAGGAAATCCGCTTGGCCGACATCGATACCGGTCGCGCCGAAAAACTGGCGGCGCTGGTCGCGCAGGTCTTCCCGAAATGCCGCATCCAGGTTGGAGAGGCCGAGCCTTCCGGCATGCATATGGCGATCAACGCCACGCCGGTCGGCATGCACGCCGGCGACCCGCTGCCGCTGGATGTGAGCCGGCTGACCCCGGACATGACGGTCGTCGACATCATCATGGAGCCCGCCGAGACCCCCCTGCTAAAGGCGGCGAAAGAGATTGGCTGCCGCATTCAGCCGGGGCGCCCGATGATGGATTTCCAGGTCCGGGCCATGTCCGAATTCTTCGACATCGAAGGCAAGGGTCGCGGCAATGGCTGAGACATTGACGGCCGTCGTCATCGGCGGCACTTCCGGCATCGGACGCGCGATAGCGCTGCGCTTCGCCGAGGACGGCTACCATCTGGTGGTCGCCGGCAGGGATGCGGCACGGGGCGATGAGGCGGTTGGCGCCTGCGCGGCGGTCGGCGCACCGCGCGCGCTGTTTGTCCAGACCGATGTCGCCGAATCCGGCTCGGTGGAAGCGCTGGCGCAGGCCGTCAGCGACGCGTTCGGTACCCCGCACGTCGTCGTCAACTGCGCCGGCATCCTGCAGAGTGGCAAGCACGTCCTCGACCAGGATCTGGACGAAGACGAGAGGATGTGGCGAGTGAACTATCGCGGCACCTTGCTGGGTTGCCAGGTGTTCGGTCGGCTGATGTCGGCTGCCGGGCGAGGCGCGATCCTGAACGTCGGCTCGCTTGCCTCCTTCGCGCCGCTGTCCCTGCCCGCCTACACGCCCGGAAAGCATGCCGTCCTGGCCTTGACCCAGATCCTGGCCGCCGAGCTCGGTCCGCACGGCGTACGCGTCAATGCGGTGGCACCCGGCTACACGCTTTCGGACGGGCTGAAAGCCAGGATCGCCAAGGGTGAGCGCAACCCCGAAGCCATCCAGGCGACCACCGCGCTGCGCCGCTTCGTCGAGCCGCGCGACGTTGCCGAGGCCGCACTGTTCCTCTGCTCCGACCGGGCCGCATCGATAACCGGCGTCACCCTGCCCGTCGACGCCGGCTGGCTCGTTCAGGCGCCCTACGCACAATATCTGCAGGGAAACCCCATCCGCCAGACGCCGGCAATCTGAGTCCATCCGGCGGAGGCCGGAAATCTGACCCATCCGGCGGAGGCCGGAAATCTGACCCATCCGGCGGAGGCCGGAAATCTGACAAGGACAATCCAATGAGTGACATCAAGCGCTTCGACTTCGACACCCGCATCCACCACGGGGTCATCCACAATGGCACCCTCTACCTCACCGGCCAGGTCGCAAAGCCGGGTCAGTCCGCAGCCGACCAGATGCGCGAGGCGCTTGGCAAGGTCGACGTCCTGCTTGCCAAGGCCGGTACGGACAAGACACGTATCCTTCACGTGCAGATGTGGCTGGACGACATCAGGGATTTCGACGAGGTCAACACGGTCTGGGACGGATGGATGCCGAAGGAGCATGCACCCGCGCGCTCTTCCGGCGAAGGACGGATGGCCAAGCCTGGAATGCTGGTCGAGCTGATCGTCACCGCGGCGGTTTGAATGGCCTTGCCGGTTCGGGCATCATCGCGAATCTGGCTAAGGGGAGACTGATGACGAAGCGCAAACCGCTTTCCACTGTCGTGGCGGAGAGTCTGTCCGAAAAGATCCGTTCCGGATCTCTGCTTCCCGGCGCGCAATTGCCGACCGAGGCGGAGCTTTGTGCCGAGTACGACGTCAGCCGGACGGTGGTGCGGGAAGCGGTGGCGCGATTGCGCTCCGAAGGGATGGTGGTGCCGCAGCAGGGCCGCGGCATGTTCGTCAGCGAAACGCCGGCGCCGCGCAATTTCTCGATACCGGACGAGGCGCTGAGGACCTTGCCGGAAACCATTGCCCTGCTCGAACTGAGATTGAGTGTGGAAGTGGAGTCCGCCGGGCTATGCGCGGAACGGCGCACCGATGCGGAGGCGAGTGGAATCCGAACCCTGATGGAACAGGTCGACGCCCAGCAAGCGGATCCCGCTGTGGTCCAGATCCACTATGACTATGATTTCCATCTGGCGATCGCCAAAGCCGCGCGCAACGAATTCATCCACGGCTTCCTGAGCTATCTCAGGCCGATGATCGTTCCACGCTTTCAACTGGGCTACGTGGTCACGCCGGCGCTCAAGGACAGCTATTACGCACGCATTCACAACGAGCACAAAACCATCGTGGATGCCATCGAAAGGCAGGACGGTCGTGCCGCTCGCCAGGCCATGCGCAAGCATCTGCACAACAGCCTCGGGCGTGTGCGCGCTTTGGCACGGGCTTCGGGCGTCGCGGCGACAGAGGCAGAGCAGCAGGCGGCTGCGGCCTCGCTCTTTACCGATATGAAGAGGCCTGTTTCGACCGGCGGATAGGCCCCGGCTTCGATCACCCAGGCATTCGCACTCACCCAGATTAGCCACCGCATTGCGAAAGCCATGTTTTGGCTCCGCCAGCTGACCTGAACCGTTTCCCGCAGGTTGAGAACATCGTTTTCCCGTCGTTTCCTTCGGTTTTCAGCCTCGGCGCCGAGGTCACCACCTGTCCAGGTTTCGGGCGGGAGAAGAGAATTCGAAAGTTTATCTTTCCTTTTTGCTGGTTTTCTTGGTTTCGCGGCATCGGCCCAGGCCGCAGACTGAATCAGGCAATCAGGGAAGCCAACGTGACGACAGCCTTCATCACAGGTGCAACAAGCGGCATAGGGCGGGCCATGACGATCGCACTGAGCGACGCCGGCTACGATGTCTATGCGGTCGGGCGCAGCCAGGCCGCGCTCAAGGCGTTGCAGGCCGAGCGATCCGGCATCGTGCCCATCGCCGTCGACGTGACCGATCGCGAGGCGCTGGAAGCTGTTCTGGCGGATCTGACCATCGACGTGCTGATCAATAATGCCGGGATCATGCCACCGTTGGGCAATTTCGCCGACATGAAAATCTCCGACATCGACACCACGCTGGAGGTCAACCTCAGCGCGGCAATCCTGCTTACCCGCCTCGTCGTTCCGCAGATGCGCGAGCGGCAGGCTGGCCACATCCTGTTCACCGGCTCCACCGCGGGCCACGCGGCATATTCCAACATTGCCGTCTATTCGGCCACCAAGGCGGCGATATCAGGCTTTGCCGCCGCGTTGCGCGCCGACCTCTCCCCATCAGGCGTCCGTGTCACCGAGATCGTCGCCGGCCGTGTCGAGACGCAGCTCTACCAGGACATCCTCGACGCAAAGGCGCGCGCGGCCATGTACGCCAGCAAAGTGGTGCAGCCGGATGACGTGGCCGGAATGGTGGTCGCGGTACTCGGCCTGCCCGCATGGGCCGACGTTACCC
>NZ_RZRW01000586.1:0-3485 GCF_003998745.1 Mesorhizobium sp. M7A.F.Ca.US.014.04.1.1
CGATAAGGCAGTGAACCACTGCTTACCCAAGACAGCGGCGTCGTTTGGGCCAAGGCTATTTACCATCGGCCCTGGAAAGCGCTTGTGAAACAGGCCGGCCTGTCGGATGTGACGCTACATGAGCTGCGGCATACCTACGCCAGCACGATGGTTCGAAATGGCGCTCCGTTGATCATCGTGGCACAGGCCCTTGGTCGCAGCGACACCCGAACGGTGGAGAAGCACTATGCTCACCTCGCCCCGTCCTATAGCGGACATCATTCGCCGACTAGCACCCGACATTTAGAGGACAATCCAAATGGCTGAGGTCGTAATTGCCTGCTCACTTGCCGTGATCGCGTGCTTCTGCGCGTTGTGCATAATCGCGTTTTTCATGCTGGCGAAGTCCGCTACCCATCCTTCTTACCTTGAACAGGAAAGATGACGCCGCTCGGCGCTTGGCCGAGCCATTAGGTCCAACCGTGCGAGAAGCTGTGGCCACGGCGATGGCAAAGATCGACCTACGCCATTGCCGTGAGGCGCTTGCCCGCGCGCTCGTGCACGAAGGTGGCCATGTGAATAATAGGACCGGACCGCCCCACCTTCCGTGGCGTTACAGCTATTCAGAGCGATCGACAGTTCCACGCATTTGCGACGCCGCTTGGGCTTCGAAAAAGCTGACCGGCTTATCCGACGTCGCCCAGACGCAAATTCCGTAGGCAATCCCGAAGGAGATCAACAGGGCGGGCAAGATGGGTAAGCGGTGCATGGATCGGCTGGGCCTCTTTGTTGCAGACCCGCCCACAACCTCCTGCAACCCGATCGGTTCGAGATAAAATATTTACCGTCTTGGCATGGTTTACGGATGGTTTCGCAGGCCATCGCGGATGCTTGCCACTGTGTCTGCTGGCGAAGACAAAAAAAAGCCCGCTGCCGGGAGGAGGTGGCAGCGGGCTCGATTTTCGAATGTGGCGCGGGAGGAGGTGCGCCTCATTCAGCGCCGGCATCGCATCTGGGAGGAGTAGATGGCCGACAATCAAAATCTACCCGCTGCCCAGCGATTTCTGCAATCGTGGATCGTGCATAGCTGCTGTGCAGATTTGCTTGTGCCGACACACGTGTAGCATCAGGCCTCCGAATTGGGCAATTTTGTAAGCTCAGCAATCGAGGGAAGGCCGGTCCCGATCCTTGGAGGCGACACCAAGGCCATTCGCGACGCAGAGGAAGAGGACGTGTTCGACAAGATCGCCGCCCGGCCCCGGCAAAAGTTTGCCAGCGGGTCGGAACCTACTACTGCTGCTCCGGCATTTCAGTATTTTCCTGAGGGTCTTTTTTCACGCCCGGGCTGGGTGACGTATCCACTGGCGCATTACCGCCGTGGTTTTGCACAGGAGCACGCTTGAACGGTGCCGTCTGCCAAGAGCCGTTCGATAAAGGCGTGAGTACAAAGAATGCCATTAGGCCTAGGAAAATGACGGCAATAACCGCCACGCCCCAGGCCATGAGTCTTCGCGTGCCGCGTTGTTCTTCCCTGCGAGATAGATTGTCCACCATTGCTCCGGCCTCTCGTGAAGTGGCGCCTGTTGCGAAAGCATCTCCCTCCTCGAACTTCGCTATTGCATCAAAGTTCCGGCCCCGGTGCAGCATCCGCGAAAGAGCATTTTTAAGCTTAGCGCTCTAACGGCGTCGCCGGCGCATTGGGGGAATAGGCTTCGGGTTTAGCCTTAGCCACTGACCGGCGGCGAAGTTCCTCGCGAATTCCTCGGTCTCGAAAAGATGCTGGGTGATTTCGCCATTCTCGACGAGTTCTACCGCCCACTGGCCGTCGATGTGTTCGATACGAACACCAGCCCTTTGGTCATCGTCCACGGCCCGCACTCCCACACACGACGAAGGCACCAACAAATCATAGCGCCCAAAGCGCTTCAACGTTCGAAATGTACAAAGCGAAGGAGAAGTCCTGTGACCGGCGTGGTGCGCACACTTCTGGAACGCTGGCAACCGAAGGGTCGATCACGAAGACGGTCATAGGCGAAAATGCGACTGACGCGGCATCCCTGGATTGCTCGGTCGCGCTCGGTAGGCTCGGCCTGGAGGTCACTGTTACCGGCGTTGCAGCAAATCCTACGCGTGGAATGCCGTCGTGCGGATTCTAGAGGTTTAGTTGTATCCGAGCAGGTGACGCAATCCGACAATCGGTAGATAGACGGTCCAAATCATGCCGATGGCGGAGGCAACACCAAGGCCAATCGCGGGAGCCCACGCTCTCCATTGCATCTGGAGCCGCGCTGCCAATTCAGTCAAACTGTCTTCCATGGACGAATTCTTCCCAAGTTGATCGAGGGGCGAAAATGCCAATGAACCCCAAGACTGCCGCGCTTGCAATCGCTGCTAGTATTTGCATCGCTGGTTTCGCCTACTCCAGCGGTCACAAGGCCGGTCGTGTTTCTCAACTAAAAGACGCCGTCACGGCCTACAACCGTCGCATCGGGATTGACGACAAGGCCAACAGCCTCGGCCGCGTCGATCTCTGCCTGGAGCTTGGTGGCCTACTTGATGAGTGCCAGCGGCTAGACCGCTGATTTGCTTAACCGGCTGATTTCAGCCGTCCACCTCCATTGCCAATTCAACAACTGCCCATCAGGGCGGAAAGGTACTAGCCATGGACCGCAACTTTGCGCGGGCGCTTGCGCTCGTTCTGAAATCTGAAGGCCTCTGGTCGGGACAATCCGGCGGATGGCGGCGCCACCATGAAAGGCGTCACGCTCACCAACTTCCGCCGCTTTGTGAAAGCCGATGCTACCAATTCCGACCTGCGTCAGATCACTGACGCCCAAGTAGCGATGGTCTGTCGCCGGTTCTACTGGGATTCGACGGCCGGTGCCAAATGTCGGCGATGTGGTCCTCGATGCGTTCGACCGCGCGCAGCCGGTAGATCAGCCTGCATAGGATGTGCGCCATGCGGGTGAAGGCCTCGCGGCGCTCGACATTGGTGGCCCATCCCCGTAGATCGCCGCGTCGATCAGCGTCGAGCGCCAGAACGCGGCGGCAAAGCTAGGGTGCTGTTCACAGATGGCGCGCAGTGTGTCGTGGCGCATGAAGCCGACACGCGATGGCGTCAGGGTCGGAAGGTGCAGTCCATCACCGAAAGATGTAGTCCGTGCAGATTCGGAATGTCGCCGGTCACGAAGAATGATGTGATCTGCCGCTTACCCTCGCCGGTGTGTTTGGTAGAGCCGACCAAGCCGTCGATAAGGACAAACGAATGCGAGGGCCGATCGCCATCACGGACAAGGTCATGATTGGCCTGGAATTCCTTCTCCTGGATCGGGATGCCTCTCAGGACCGGCCTCGGATGGAATCTTCCATGTCTCTGCCTGGCACGTGCCGGCAATCCTTATGCCGAGCCGCGTTCCGGCAGCTCGGTCTCTTCCGCCACCTCTTTTTGCACGTCTCGGCGCGAGCGTTCCGCCTCGTCGGAACTATATTCGTCATCTGTCTGCTCG
>NZ_RZRW01000587.1:0-3482 GCF_003998745.1 Mesorhizobium sp. M7A.F.Ca.US.014.04.1.1
TTCTTCGGCGCTGCCTTGCCGAAAGCCGGCTTGGTGTCCTTCGAACGGCCTGTCATGGCCGGGCCGGCGCCGGTTTTGGATTGGGTCGCCTTGCCCTTGGCGGGCGCGACTACGCCCCATGGAGCGGCCGCCATTGCTGAACCACAGCATGGTGATTGGCAGTTCGGCCGGGTTCTTCAGCACCAGCACCAGATCGTCCTCGGCCTGTCGTGCAAGCGCGGTCCATCCCGGCCCGCCATGGTCGGCTTCGACCAGCGTGATGAAATCCTCGCGGCGGTCATCCATGCGGTATTCCGTCAGGTCGAGCGTGCCGCCGCCGGCGGCGGGAAAATGGCCGAGATCGGCGGAGCGCGCCGGATAGGCGAGCATGAAGCGGCCGCGTGCGGGATCGGGCTCCAGCGGATCGTCCAGCGTCGCGGCAAAACGCTTCGGCGAAAAGGCCAGCCTGCCGCCGCCGGTCATGGCCGTCATCGGGTGATGGGCGACCGAGATCGCACCATTGCCGCCGGAAAATACATGCTCCTGGTAGAGGAAGGGATGGCCGTCGCGCAGCGTCAGGATCTTGTCGACCGAAGCGCCCATCACCTCGTGCCGCAGGCGATAGACGGCGCGCCAGCCATCGTCGGTCGCGACACTTTCGACGACATCCCAGGCGCTGTTGGCCGTCCAGCCATGCAGCGGCGCTTCCTCGACATCGCTGCGCGAAAACGGCGCGCAGAGGAAATCGCCGGACAGCCGAACCGTGCCTTCCGGCAGGTCTTTCGGCAGCGTCTCGTTCGCATCGACCCAGGGCGCGCGATGCAGCGGCTTCAGCTGCCGCCCGCCAGCCTCGACGACCATGTCGGCGATGTGGCCGACCGTGAGGTCGAGCGAAACCGAAATGCCTCTGGCCTTGATGGTGTGGATGGTCATTGCGCTGTCACCGATTCTGAAGGCGCAAACTGAACCGTTCGGCGGCGGTTGCGCAAGCGCCGCGACAGGCATTTTGCATCGCGCACCTTCACCTTCCCCACAAGGGGAGGGTGAGCTACTGTCGCTTGTATTCCCGCACCGGCGACTTGGTGTCGTCGGTGTAGGTAACCTGCACCGACATCGATTTCACGCTGTCGGCGACCTTGAAATAGGGCTGGTAATCGTAGGGGATGGCGTAGGGGTCCTTCTTGTCGCAAGGCGGCATCTTGATCTCCTTGTCGAGGGCCGCGCCGTTCAGGCTGTAATGCACCTGTTTGATGGCGCAGCGGTAGGACAGCATCTGGGTGAAATAGACCAGGCCGTGGTTGCCGCTGGCATCGAAGGCGATCCACGAGGTCCAGAACTGGTCGAGGATCTGCTTGTTGCCTTGCTGAAGCGCTGTCTCGGGGTCGAAGCGGATGTCGAACGGGCCGGTCTCGCGGCCCCTGATGTCGAGATATTTGATCGCAATGATCCCCGCCACGGTGCTGTCGGGTATCTCGAAGCTCGGATTGGCCATCGGCTTGCCGGTGGTCTGGTCGTTCATGGCCAGGAAACCGGTGTCGGTGAAAGGACCGCTGTCGCCCATGCGCCAGGAGATGGCGGTCGCCGGCTCGGGCAGCGAGATGGTCATCGACCAGCCCTGGTTGGAGCGCATCGGCGTCAGCGAAGGCACGAAGCGGGCGGGGTCGAGCACGTCGCCAAGCGCCGCCAGCCGGCTGCGGCTGCGGTCCAGCCAGTCGGCCAACTGCGTCTGGTCGACGAAATATTTGAGCAACCCGCCATCCTTTTCGTAGGACGTGAACTTGGTCAGCGCCTTGGCCTCGTTGCGCTTGTCGGCCAGCGTCTGGGCGCCGAGGCGGTCTTCGGAAAACTCCTGCGCCAACAGGAAATAGGCCGGCGCGAAATCTGGATTGGCTGATATGAAGACGTTGAGCTTGTCGAGGCGCTGGGCGTCGTCGAACTGCTGGATATGCACCAGCTTGATCGACAGCGCCTTGCCCTTGTCGGCAAGCGCGCCGAACACCTCGCGCGCGCCGGCCTTGCCGTCCTGCACCCGAAGCAGCGCGGCAAAGCGCGTGTAGGGATCGATGGCGTCGACGTCGAAGCCGGCAAAGGCGAGGTAGGAGCGCCGCGCATTCAGCATGTCGCCGGACAACTCGTAGACGCGGGCATTGTGGTAGAACTCGTCCGGCCGCTTCGGCTCGGCGATCGCCCCGCCCTGCGCGGCAAGGGCGGCAAAGCCCTTGGCGATGATGTCGATCGAGGCGGCGATCTGCTGCGTCGTCGCCTGCAGCTTCTCGGTCTGGGCCTGCTGCTGCGCCTGGCCGGCGACCAGCGTCTCGGTCTCCTTCTTCACCTCGTCGGTGGTCTTCTGCACTTCCGCCGTCTGCTCAGTCTGCTGCTGCTGGACGGACGCGATCTCGTCGGTCTTTTTCGCCGCCGTGTCGGTCGACTGCTTGACCGCGTCGACCGTCTTTTGCGTCTGCGTGACGGTCTGCTCGATCTTCGCAACTTTCTCGGTAACGATGCCCATCGACTGCTGCAGCCCGGCAATGGCCGGCACCAGGCTGGCGATCACCCCATGCTGGGCGTTGGTCTGCTGCTGCAGGCCGTAGACGCCGCCGGCGACGGCCGCCGCACTGGTGGCGAAGATCAAGGCCGGCAGCGCCTTGGCCGCCAGCACCAGCCGGAGCACGATGGCAATGGCGATGATGATTGCGGCCACCGCGGCGACCAGCGCGATATAGGCGGCGAACGGCGCCAGCGGATTGAGGATGTCGGATACGGCACCCCCGACAAAGGCGACGCTGCCAGCCCATTTGCCGGTGCGGCTGAGTGATGCCCTGATAAGCGAGGGCGCAGCGCCCCCGGCCCCGATGTTCGTCATGCCAAGCCCCCAAGCCCTCGATACCACGCCCCTTCCCACGGGAAACGCGGCCTTGGCAAGCAAAGACACGGGAAAACCGGCGTTTTCGGGGCGGATGCCAAGCTTGCGAGGCTCGACAATCCTGGGGCTAACCGGCATTAACCAAATGGACGCAACAGCCGCGTTACGTTAGCGTCGTCTCATCTCAGCAACAGCCGACCCAGAACAGTCCAGCCCTTGTCCTACCTGCGTCCCTTTCCGCTCATCCAGAGAGTTTTTGCGGCACTAGCCCTGCTGGTGCTGCTGGCCGGCTGCGCCACGACGCCGCCCGACAGCGTGCTGGCCGTGCCCGCGCCGGCGCAGAAATATGCGGCCATCGTGGTTGACGCCAGGACCGGCAAGCAGCTGTTCGAGGTCAGCTCGACGGCGCAGCGCTACCCCGCCTCGCTGACCAAGATGATGACGCTGTATCTTTTGTTCGAGGCGCTGGAGTCCGGCCGCGTCAGCAAGCAGACGCAGATCCCGGTGTCGGACCATGCCGCCTCGCAGCCGCCGACCAAGATGCGCTTCCGGCGCGGCGAGAGCATCGACGTCGATTCCGCGATCCGCGCCATCGTCGTCAAATCGGCCAATGACGTGGCGGTGGCGGTCGGCGAATATC
>NZ_RZRW01000588.1:0-3465 GCF_003998745.1 Mesorhizobium sp. M7A.F.Ca.US.014.04.1.1
GTGACGACGAGGCTGTTCTGGAAATAGTGGATGAAGTCGCCCTGGCCGATGACGGTGGTGTAGCCGATCAGGTCGAAGGTTTTGGGCGTCGGCGGCGTCAGCGGCGCGCCGAAGATGCCGGCGCGGGACTTGAACGAGTTCATGATCACCAGGATCACCGGAAACAGCGCGATCACCGTGTAGGTCAACAGGATCGCATGGGCGCCGATGGTGCGGGGTACGGAACGGGTGGCGGTGCTCATCTCTCGGCCCCTCAGAACTGGTAGCGACGCAGGCGCGTCTGGACGAGAAAGAGATAGACGCAGACGCCGCCGAGGATGATCAGGAACATCATCGTGGCGATCGCCGCGCCCATATTGGGGTCGCCGACCTGCAGCTGGAAGCCGAAGAAGGCGCGGTAGAGGAAAGTGCCGAGAATATCGGTCGAATAGTTCGGCCCGGCGAGCGCGCCTTGCGCGGTGTAGATCAGGTCGAAGGCGTTGAAATTGCCGACGAAGGTGAGGATCGAGATGATGCCGATCGACGGCAGGATCAGCGGCAGCTTGATCTTCCAGAACTGCGCCAGGCCGGTGATGCCATCGCATTCGGCGGCCTCGATCACCTCTTCGGGGATCGACAGCAGGGCGGCGTAGATCAGCATCATCGGGATGCCGACGAACTGCCACACCGAAATCAGGCTGAGTGCGGTGAGCGCATATTGTTCCTTGCCGAGCCATGGCGTGAACAGGCTTTTCAGGCCGACGAGATCCATCAGATGCGGCGCTACGCCCCACAACGGGGACAGGATCAGCTTCCAGGCGAAACCGACGATGACGAAGGACAGGATGGTCGGCACGAAGATCGCCGTGCGGTAGAAGGCCGCGAACCTCAGTCTCGGGCTGGACAGAAGCGCGGCCAGCATGACGCCGATCGGGTTCTGCACCAGCATGTGGATGATAAAGAACCAGGTGTTGTTCCTCAGCGCGTTCCAGAAACCCACCGACCAGTTGGGATCGCCGAACAGCATGCGGAAGTTTTCCAGCCCGACGAAGACCTGGTGCTGCTCGATGTTGCGGAACAGCGAGAGCTGCAGCGTGCCGGCGAGCGGCAGGATCATGATTGCCGTGTAGACAAGCACCGCCGGCGCCAGGAAGACGCCTATATGCCAGCGGAACGGTCTTTTCGGTCTGATATCTGCGGCCATGAGTTCGGTCCCCGCCGTCTCTCGGTTCCAAAGGGTATCGATCTAGATGATGCCTCGATGCACGGCCCGACCATTCCTGCCGATGCGGCAGGAACAAAGGCCTGCGACTGATCAGCTAGCCTTCCCCGAAGAGAGGGTAAGGCCGGGAGGCGGTGCCGACAATCGCAATCTGAATAGGCGCACTTTGAATGAGGTAGTCCGGAACCGGCCAGGCGTGCGCCGGCCGGTTCCATTACCTGAGCTCTTACTTGGCCGGATGGTACCAGCTGTCGAGGCCGGTCTGCAGCTTCTTGGCCGCCGCTTCCGGCGTATCGGTGCCGTTGATGACGTTGGCCGATTCAACCCAGGTCTCGTTCTCGAGGTTCGGCGTGCCGCGCGACAGGATCTGGTAGGTCGAGCGGATCGTCGACTTGCACTTGCCGCGCCAGGAGACGAATTCCTGCGCCAGCGGGTCTTCCATCTTCACCGGCGAGGAGTTCAGGCTGAAGAAGCCCGGCAGTGCGTTGGCGTAGATGGTGGCGAAATCCGGCGAGGCGACCCAGGACAGGAAGGTCTTGGCCGCATCGGCGTTCTTCGAAGCCGCATTCAGGCCCATGCCGATATCGGTATGGTCGGAGATGTAGCAGGTGTCGCCGGCCTTCTCGACCGGCGGCGGGAAGGCGCCCATCTTGAACTGCGCCTGGGTGTTGAACAGGCCGATCTCCCACGAGCCGGCCGGGTAGATGGCGGCGCGGCCGAGCGTGAACAGGTTCTGGCTGTCCGGATAGGTCTGCGCCTCGAAGCCATCGCCGAGATAAGGCTTCCACTTGGCCAGTTCCTCATACGGCGCGACCCAGTCCTTGTCGGTCAGCTTCTGATCGCCCTTGATCAGCGCCGCGCGGCCGTCCTCGCCCTTCCAGTAGTTGGGGCCGATGTTCTGGTAGCCCATGGTCGCGGCTTCCCAGAGATCCTTGGTGCCCATCGCCATCGGGATGTAGGTGCCGTCGGCCTTGATCTTGTCGAGCGCGGCGAAGAACTCGTCGCGGGTCTCCGGCACCTTGATGCCGAGCTTGTCAAAGGCGTCCTTGTTGTAGATGAAGCCGTGGATGACCGAAGCCATCGGCACGCAGAAGCTCGCCTTGCCGTCGTCGGTCTGCCAGGCGGACTTGGCCACCGGCGAAAAGTTCTCCATGCCGGGCAGCGCCGAGAGATCGGCAAGGTTGCCCTTCTTGAACAGCTCAAGCGACTTGTCGAACGGGCGGCAGGTGATCAGGTCGCCCGCCGAGCCGGCGGCGAGCTTGGCGCCGAGCGCGGCGTCATATTCGGTCGGAGCCGACGGTGCGAACACGACCTTGATGCCCGGGTTCTTGGCTTCGAAAGCCGGGATCAGCTTGTCCTTCCAGATGGCAAGGTCGTCGCCGCGCCAGCTTTCGATGTTGAGCGTTACGTCGTCGGCGTGAGCCAACCCGGCCGAGCCGAGAATGCTGGTGCCCAAAAGCAGTGCCGTCAGTAGTTTCGTTGTCATGCTCAGTCTCCCTGTTGACCTTTTTCAGGTTCGGTTTTGATGAGAACAGAGGCTTTTGAGCCCTTGCTCCCCTCTATAGCGGAAAGGGCCGGCCGCAACTTCTGGCCGGCCTCTTCCAGTATCTTCTGCGCCGCGTCAGTGCTGTCGGCGCCGGCGGCGAGCAGAATGGCGGTCTTGACCGCGCCGCCGCTCTTTTCGAGCAGGCGGGCCGCTTCGTCCGTGCCGCGGCCGCTGACGGCGGCGACGATACGCGCCGCGCGGTCGCGCAGCTTGATGTTGTCGGCCATGAGATTGACCATGTAGCCGTCATGCACATGGCCGAGATGGATGGCGGTCAGCGTCGACAGCATGTTGAGCGCGATCTTCTGGGCAGTGCCGGCGCCCATGCGCGTGGAGCCGGCGATCAGTTCCGGCGGCGTTTCGAGCAGGATGGCGGTTTGTGCCTGGCGCAGCAGCGCAGAGTCCCTGTTGTTGGCGATGCCGATGGTGGCAGCGCCGCGGCGGGCAGCCTCCTCGATGGCCCGCACGGCATAGGGCGTCGTGCCGCTGGCGGAAATGGCGATCAGGCAGTCGCCCTTGCCGAGGCCGGCCTCGGCGACCGCTGCCGCGGCTTCCTCGGTATCGTCTTCCGGCCCGCCGGCCAGCGTGCGGAAAGCGTCGTCGCCGCCGGCGATCAGGATGGCGATGCGGTCGCGGTGAATGCCGAAGGTGCCCGGCAGCTCAGGCCTGATGGCACTGGCCGATGCGCTGGAGCTGCCGGCCGCGGCGTAGGCAAGCT
>NZ_RZRW01000589.1:0-3455 GCF_003998745.1 Mesorhizobium sp. M7A.F.Ca.US.014.04.1.1
GATCTGCGCTGGTCGGTCGTCGATGCAAAACTTCTTGCCGACGACGACCGCGCCGACATGACGATGACCTGATCGCTCTTTCCCCGCAGGATTTTTAGACATGGACGCCAAAGTCAACGGCAACGTCTCGTTCTGGTATGCCGACATCGGCCTGCCGCCCTATCGCGCGCCGCTTCCGGGCGATCTCGAAGCCGATGTCTGCATCGTCGGCGCCGGCTACACCGGCCTGTGGACGGCTTATTACCTGAAGAAGGCCGATCCATCGATCCGCATCGCCATCGTCGAGCGGGAGTTCGCCGGCTTCGGCGCGTCGGGCCGCAATGGCGGCTGGCTGTCCGGCGGCTTCAGCTGGTCGCGCGAGAAATATCTGCAGACCTCGACGCGCGGCGCTGTCATCGACATGGAAACGGCCATGCATGGCACGGTCGACGAAGTGATCAAGGTGACCGAAGCCGAAGGCATCGATGCCGACATCCGCCGCGTCGACAATCTGACGGTGGCGACCAACCCGCCGCAGCTCGAACGGATCAACGCCGCCTATGCCGATGCGATCGGCTGGAGCGTGCCGAGCGAGCGTGTCAGCCTGATCGGCCAGGCAGAGGCCAAGGCCCGCATCAACATCAGGAATGTGCTTGGCGGTTATATCCACCACGGCACCGCGCGTGTGCAGCCGGCCAAGCTGGTGCGCGGCCTGTCCGAAGCCGTCGAGCGGCTCGGTGTGCCGATCTACGAGCAGACCACCGTGACCGGCATCGAGAAGGGCAAGGTCACGACGAACCGCGGCACCGTGCGCGCGCCGATCATCATCCGTGCCACGGAAGGGTTCACGGCCGGCATACCAGGCAATGAACGGCTCTGGCTGCCGCTCAACAGCGCACAGATCATCACCGAGCCGCTGCCGCAATCACTGTGGGACGAGATCGGCTGGGAGGGCCATGAGCTTCTGGGCGACTCCGCGCACGCCTATTGCTATGCGCAGCGCACCAGGGAAGGCCGCATCACCATGGGCGGACGCGGCGTACCCTATCGTTACGGCTCGCAAACGGATGTGCGCGGCCAAACGCAGCAGGCCACGATCGAAAGCCTGCACGCGATCCTCACCCGGCTGCTGCCGCAGACAGCCAGGCTTCGCATCGACCACGCCTGGTGCGGCGTGCTGGGCGTGCCGCGCGACTGGTGCACGACGGCAGGGCTCGATCTTGAAACCGGCATCGGCTGGGCCGGCGGCTATGTCGGGCTCGGCGTCTCGAGTTCCAACCTTTCAGGCCGAACGCTGCGCGATCTCATCCTGCGCCGCGACACCGAATTGACCCGCCTGCCCTGGGTCAACCGAAAGGTCAGCAAATGGGAGCCAGAGCCGATGCGCTGGCTCGGCGTCCACTCGATGTATCAGCTCTATCGCGTCGCCGACGAGCGCGAGGAAGCCGGCCTCCAGCACACGTCGAAACTGGCCGCAATCGCCGACCGCATCACAGGACATTGAGAGACTGCCATGACCGACTTCCAGACCTTCGCCCACCTCGCCTCCATCGACCTCGGCGAGCCTGAGCCCAAGCCGACCTCGATCAGCGGCGATCAGTTCGAAGCCTCGACGACGCTGTGGACCTCGCCGGATGGCGCACTGGAAGTCGGCGTCTGGGAGTGCACGCCGGGCCGCTTCACGGCCTCGCGCGAGACCAATTCCGAAACCTGCCACATCGTGTCAGGCCGGGTCTCGCTGCATGGTCCCGATGGCCGCAGCGAGGACGTTGGTCCGGGCGAAATGCTGGTGCTGCCGAAAGGCTGGAAAGGCGAATGGACGATCCACGAGAAGACGCGGAAGCTCTACATCCTGCACTTCGAAGCGTGAGCCGGCTGGAACAGCCGCTACTCGTCGTCTGAACGATCACCCCCGGTAACGATCGGCTTGCCTTCTATCACACGCCGCAAGGCGTCGTTGATGCGGTCCTGCCAGCCGGGTCCATCCTCCTGGAAATGGTCCAGCACGGCGCGGTCGATTCGGATCGAAACAAGCTCCCTGACGCCTGGAGCGGCCGTGGGCTCTCGGACCGGGGCAGCCGGCTTCTTCACCGGCTTGAAAGCCGCCTCGGCGGCCGCCATCGGATTTGTCGGTCGGCGCGGGGGATTTGCCATTGGATGACCCTGACTGAGGATGATTCGTGCGCGACGTAGCACGCCTGAGCCACCATAGCCCAACCAGCACCGTCGCGCAGGCCCCTTTGGTCAGGACGATCACTCGGCTGCCTGGAGGCTCTGTGCGTCGATGATGACCCTGATCTCGGCGCGGCAGGAGCCGCAATTCGTGCCGGCATTCAGGGCCGCGCCGATTGCCGCGACGCTGCCGCAGCCGCGGCGTACCGCTTCCGTGATCTGGTTGGCGCCAACGCCGAAGCAGGAGCAGACGATGGCGCCGCGATCGACGTCGATCCCGCCCGGCCGCCCGGCCACGATCGCCAGCCTGCTGCGCCGATCAACATGATCGGCGCTCAGTTGTTCCGCCGCCCAGCCGCGCGACACGGCGACCGGGCCGGGCGCGACGAACAAGGCGCCTGACAGTTGGTCGTCGTCGAAGGCGGCGATGCGGTGCTGGCCGACGTCGCGGTCGTGATAAGCTGATATTTCGGCACCCAATGACGTACCGAACAGCGACCCGGCAAAGCCTGCCCAGTCGATGTCGTCATCGGCAAAGGCAAGCTCGACCCGCCAGCCGCCCTTGCACTTGGCCACGGCCCAGTAGGGCGCAGTATTAGGCTCCGGCCGCTGCCGAGCCACCGCAAAGCCAAAGGCCTTTGCCGCGAATTTCTCGATGCGGACGGCGACATGTTTCAGCGCCGGCTGACCGGAAATGGGATCGGTCAGCGGCGCGGTCAGCGTGTCGAGCCGGCCCTTTGCCGAGAACTGATCGGTCCAGTGCATCGGCGCAAACAGGCTGCCCTGGCGCTGGCGCGCCGTCACCAGCGCGCGCACCAGCACATCACCGCGCGGGCTGGAAACGCGCGCTATGTCGGCGTCACCGATGCCGAAGCGCTGCGCATCCGCCGGGTGGATTTCGACGAAGGGCTCGGCGATGTGCTGCGAAAGCCGCGGGCTTTTCCCCGTCCGCGTCATGGTGTGCCAATGGTCGCGGATGCGGCCGGTGTTGAGGATCAGCGGATAATCGGGGCTGGTGCGGATTTCCGTGGTGGGACGGATGGCGATGAAGCGCGCCTTGCGGTCGGGTGTGAAGAAGTTGCCGTTGGCGAAGAAGCGAGCCTGGAGCCCAGTCGTGCCGACCCCTTCTGGCCAACCTCCAGCTTGAGCGCCCCCCTCTCGCCTGCCGGCCATCTCCCCCTCAAGGGGGGAGATTGGCAGCTTTGCCGACTGCTTTCGCTTTGCGACGTTGTGAATTGGCGAAGACGGCCATGACAGCCGATCTCCCCCCTTGAGGGGGAGATGGCCGGCAGGCCAGAGGGGGG
>NZ_RZRW01000059.1:0-16736 GCF_003998745.1 Mesorhizobium sp. M7A.F.Ca.US.014.04.1.1
ATCCTGGCGGCAGCGTCGGGAACATTGTCCATCGTCACCATGCGCTTGATGATTTCTCCACGCATCGGCTTGGTCAGTGTCAGCAGCACGCTCGCCGCCACCTGCGGCGCCAGCTTCGACAACACCATGGCCGCTGTCTGCGGATGCTCACCGGCCAGGAAGGCGCCAAGCCGCGCCGGTTCGAGCTTTTCGAGCTCGGGCCAGATCGGCGGCGGGCCTTCCGGTGCGACCTCGAATTTCCTGTCGCCCATGATCGCGCTCATCTCTTCGGGCGAGAGCGATTCGTTGAGGATGGTGTCCATCCTGTCGGCGGAATCGAGCAATCCCGCCCCTTCGGTGAATTCGGCCTCGAACTCAGCGACAATGCGCTCAAGATCGCTTTGCGGAATCGTCCGCAGCAGCCGGGCGCCCTCGATCAGGGCCTTCAGTTCTTCCTGCTTGAAGAATTTCAGCAGGCGGCTGGCCGACGGCTTGCCCATCGCCACAAGTATGGCGGCCGCCTTCTGCGCGCGGGTCAAGGTCACCGGCGTCGTCATGCCACTCGCCTCCGCTGCCACCGGCAAGCCCCGCAAACCATGTCTAGGCGCCCTTCGTGCCGGCGATGATTTCGGTCAGCCTGATGCCGAAGCGCGAAGGATCGCTTTCCAGAACGGTTATCTCGCCGCGCGCGATCTTTCGGCCGTTGACCACGACGTCGACAGGTTCGCCGATGCGGCGATTGAGCGCCACGGTCGACCCTTTTTGCAGCGCCATCAGATCGGAGACCGGCATCTCGGTGCTGCCGAGGATGATCTGGACATCGACGGGGATGTTCATGATCACGCTCGAATTGGCCGATGAGGCCGCCCTGAACGCCGCATCGGGACGTTGCTCCTCTTCATGCAGGACCCCGCGCAACTCTTCGATGGCACGGTCGAGTTGCTCGTCCGGCTGGTCGAGGTCGGCTTCCGCCTTGGTTTTGGCCATGATCGTCTCCAAATGCTCAGGCGCGTCCGGCGGCAGCCGGCATCAGCCCGTCGATAAAGTCCTGCCCGGCATCGTAAGGTTGCCTGATCCGGACGGTGTAATTCTGTCCCAGTTTGCCGAACTCGCATACGAACAGCGTCTTGCCCCGTGCGCTGAGACGCGCCTGGGACTGGGCCGTTTCCTCGAATTCGATGACGTCGCCGATTTCGAAACCGGCGAGGTCGCCGAGCGTCAGCCGCGCCAGCGGCATCGTGGCCTCGAGCGCCACGGTGGAGCGCATCACCTCTTCCGAAAAGCGGGCGCGCCAGCTGGGGCCGTGATCGTCGTCGCTGACAGGCACGGCTCCGTCGCGGCTGGCCAGCACGACGCGCTGCGGCATCGTCACCGTCACGGTGCCACTGTCGGCCGGCGTCGAGATGCCAAGCACGATGCGGATTGCCGCGCCATCGCGCAGCACGTACCGCTTCGCCTCGGTGCCCGACATTGCCCGCGGCGCGGGCAGGCGCAGGTCGAGCGAACGCTTTCCCGATCCGTTGAGGGCCTGTGCGACCTGCTGGAACACCATGGTCGAAACATCGATTTCGATTTGCGACAGATCGCGTTCGATCGGCGATGCCGGCAGATCCGGGTCGCCGCCGAACAGCGTGCAGACCATGATGGCGATCGCCGGAGCATCGATTACCAGGGTCATCGCATCGGAGGACGCCGACGAGCCGATCACGGTCATCGCAAACGTGTCGCCGGCACGCGAACGCGCCTCGGGAACGCGGCTGACCTCGATCGCTTTGAGATCGACGACGACCGGAACGCCAAACTCGCTGGTCAGGGTTTTCTGCAGCAGCGGCACGGCGCGTTCGGCCATGGCGCGGCCTGCGTCGATGACCTGCGCGGCCTCACCGCTGTCGCCGACCAGACGCTCGATGATCAGCGAGCGCGCTTCCGCTGGACTGCCCAGGCTGGTCATGACAGTGCCGGGACCGATCTGTCGCGCATCGTTCAGGCGGCCTTCTTTTCGACGGTGCCGGTATTCATCGTGCTCTGCTCGACCGCGTCGATCGTCGGCCGTTCATAGGACGAGATGGTCTTGCGGCCGAACTCGATCGCCACCTGCGGCAGCGCGCCGTTCATGTAGGCCAACAGCGTCTGCTTGACGATGATATAGAGGCGGTTCTTCTTCTCGCGCACTGTCTTGATCTTGGTGGCGACCGGTCCGACCACAGAATAGGACAGGAAGATGCCGAGGAACGTTCCGACAAGCGCGGCACCAATCAAACCGCCGAGAATTTCCGGCGACTGGTCGAGCGCGCCCATCGCCTTGACCACGCCGAGCACGGCGGCGACGATGCCGAGCGCCGGCAGGCCATCGCCCACCGCCACCATCGCGTGATAGGCCTTCATCTTGTCGGACCTGATGGTCTGGATTTCTTCGTCCATCAGCGCCTCGATCTCGTGCGAGCGGGCATTGCCGATGATGATGATGCGGCAGTAGTCGCAGATGAAATGCGTCAGATCGTGGTTATGCAGCACGGTTGGGAACGCCTGGAAAATCGCCGACTCTTCCGGATTGTCGATATGCGCCTCGACCTCGCTGCGGGATTTCGAGCGCAGCTCGCGCATCAGCGAGTGCAGCACGCCGAGCGTTTCGAGATAGTCCTGTTCCTTCGGCACCGCCTGCTTGAAGGCTTCGAGAATGCCCTTGCCGGTATCCTTGACCGTCTTCATCGGATTGGCGACGAGGAAGGTGCCAAAAGCCGCACCACAGATGATCACTGCCTCCCAGGGCTGGATCAGCACGTGAAGATGGCCGCCCATGGCCATGAAGCCGCCAAGGACGCAGCCGAGCGTTACCACCAGTCCAATCAGAATGCCCACGACAGGTCCTTCCGCATTTCACATCAGGAGCTAGGGATAGCCCCCGTGCCTTGTGTGAGGCTTGAATCGAAGGCGTCGGAGACGATTCAGTTTCGCGCAAGGAAGTAGGGGTATTGTCCGGACATAGCTTCGGCCGGAGGCACCTCTTTGCTTAATACCTTTACCAGCTACCAGCTCATCACCAGGGACATTTCAAAGTCGATCGACAGGATCGAGCAGCAGCCCGTGGTTGATCGCGACACCAAGTATTATCTGGACAACATCACCAAGGTGAAATCGATCGACGATTTCGTCAAGAATGACCGTTTGTTCAAATATGCCATGAAGGCCTACGGGCTCGAGGACATGGCTTACGCCAAGGCCTTCATGGTCAAGGCACTCAAGGAAGGCGTCTCCGATCCCAACAGCTTCGCCAACAAGCTGACCGACAAGCGTTACGCCGAATTCGTCAGGGCCTTCAATTTCGCCGCCAACGGCACCAGTACGACTGTCTACAACAAGGCGCAGCAACTGGTGACCAGCAACTATGCGCTGCAAGTCCAGATCGGCGCCTCGCAGAAGGGGCTCCCTTACTACCAGAGCGAAACCGCCTACTACGTCACCAACATCGCCAAGGTTAGATCGGTCGACGACCTGATGGGCGACAGCCGCCTGCTGACATATGCGATGGCCGCTTTCGGACTCGACGCCGCAACCGAACCTGCCGCAACCGTCAAGGCGATGCTCGAAGGTGGCGTCAGCGATCCCGACAGTCCCGCCAACAAACTGCCCGACAAGAGCTACGCCAAATTCGTCGCAGCCTTCGACTTCGCCCAGTATGGCGATCAGACGACCATGCGCGACGATGTCCAGCAGGCGGTGCCGAAAGGATACATGGCCGGAGCCGGACTGACATTGGTCGAGCCAAGCGCGCAATATATCAAGGGCGAGGCCGATTATTACGCGGCAAACATTTCCAAGGTGACGTCGATCGACAACCTCATGGCGGACAAGCGCCTGCTCACCTTCGCCATGGCTTCCTACGGACTTGATGCGTCAACCGAAACGCCGCAGCAGATCCGCACAATGCTCGAGGGCGGCGTCAGCGACCCCGACAGCCCAGCAAACAAGCTGACGGATAAACGGTACGCCAACTTCGTCACGGCCTTCAACTTTGCCCAATATGGCGATCAGACAACGTCGCGCGACGAAGTGCAGAAAGACACCCCGAAAATCTATACGACGGAGTCGGCGCTTGGCCTGATCGCGCCGAATGCGGACTACATCAAGTCGGAGACCGCGTACTACCTTGCCAACGTCACGAACGTGAAATCCATCGACGACCTGATGGCCAACAGCCGATTGTACAACTACGTGCTCTCGGCCTACGGACTGGACCCGGCGACGGAAAGCAAGGACCTCATCCGCAACGTTCTTGCCGGCGGCATTCGCGACGCCGACAGCGTCGCCAACAAGATGACCAACAAGGCCTATGCCGGGCTGGCCGCCGCCTTCAACTTCGAACAACATGGCGAAGCGGCCACCACCATCAATCCGGCGCAGCAGCCGACCGTCGACAAATACATGCGCCAGACCCTCGAAGAGGATGCCGGCCAGACCAACCAGGGCGTGCGGCTGGCGCTTTATTTCGATCGCAAGGCCCCAACCATCACCAGTTGGTATGACGTGCTGGCCGACACTGCGCTTGCCAGTGTCGTGCGCACCGTGCTCGGCCTGCCCGATTCCTTCGCCACCGCCGATGTCGACAAGCAGGCGCAGCTGTTCGAGCAGAAACTCGACATCTCGGATTTCTCCGACCCCGAGAAACTCGGCAAGTTCCTGACGCGCTTCACCAGTATGTACGAGATCAACAACCCGACTTCATCGGCCGTCACCTCGGTCAGCGTGCTGTTTGCCCAGCCACTCACCGTCGGCATCTCCACCGACCTGATGATGGCCATGCAGAAACTGAGGTTCTGAGACCATCATGCGGGACAGCCTGTACGTCGCTCTTTCATCGCAGATCGCGCTCGAGCGGCGCCTCGACACCATCGCCGACAACGTCGCCAACGCCTCCACGATCGGCTTTCGCGCCACCGGCGTGAAGTTCGAGGACGTCGTCTCTGGCACCGGGCAGAAATCGGTGTCATTCGCCTCCCCGGGCAAGACCTACCTTTCCGGCGCCCACGGTGCCTTGAGCGAGACCGGAAATCCCTTCGATTTCGCCATCCAGGGCGATGCCTGGTTCGCTATAGAGACGCCGGTCGGCACCGTCATGACCCGCGACGGCCGTTTTTCGATGAACGAGAACGGCGAACTGATGTCGATCGAAGGCCACCCGGTGCTCGATGCCGGCGGCTCGCCGATCCAGCTTGACCCCCGCAACGGTCCGCCCAAGGCCGGGGCCGATGGTTCGTTGCGCCAGAACGATCAGCTTGTCGGATCGATCGGCCTCTACAATTTCGATCCAGGCGCGAACTTCGTCCGCTATGGCAATTCCGGCATTGTTCCGGCACGCACCCCGGAGCCTGTCACCGATCGCTCCGATATCGGCGTTGCCCAAGGTTTTCTCGAAGAGTCCAATGTCAATCCGGTGCTGGAGATCACCAGGTTGATCATGGTCCAGCGCGCCTTCGAGAACACGGCCGCCCTGATGCGCCAGACCGACTCGTCCACCGACGAGGCGATCAAGACGCTCGGCTCGAAATAGTCCATGTCGCTCGACCAGCCATCCCTGCGGGCACTCGAAAGACAACTCCAGCCGGCACCGGAAGACCGGCTTGCCGCCCTGGAACGGGTCTGGCGGCGTTTCGCCGACGCCGAGGCACTGCTCAAGCGCGGCGGCCGCGTCATCGAAGTCACGCCCACGCACTACAAGGTGCACGGCCTTTCCGGCTTCGCCAGGCTGGGTGACATCGTCGAGCAGCCCGGCCATGCCGGTGCGCGCCGCGGCGAGATCGTCAAGATCGGCCGCGACGAGGCCGTCGTGGCACCCTTCGAACGCAGCGCCGATTCCGGCATCGGTGATGCCGTGTTCCGCCGCGGTCCGCTTGTGGTGGCACCGCATGCCTCATGGCGCGGCCGCACCATCGACGCACTCACCAGGGCGATCGAGGGCGGCCCGCCGCTCGCCCGGGGAGACGACACATCGCGCGGCGCCCAGACGACGCCGGGCGCCATGGCGCGGCAACGCGTCGGCACTGCCTTCATGACCGGCGTCAAGGTCATCGATATCTTCACGCCGCTCTGCTTCGGCCAGCGCCTCGGCATCTTTGCCGGCTCCGGCGTCGGCAAGTCGACGCTGCTCGCCATGCTCGCCGGAGCCGACGCATTCGATACCGTCGTGGTGGCCCTCATCGGCGAACGCGGCCGGGAAGTCCGTGAATTCCTCGAGGACACGATCGGCGACAGCATGGCCAAGACCATCGCCGTCGTCGCCACCAGCGACGAAAGCGCCATGATGCGCCGGCGTGCGCCGGACACCGCCATGCGCGTCGCCGAGCATTTTCGCGACCAGGGGCATCGCGTTTTGCTGGTGCTGGATTCGATCACCCGCTTCGCTCACGCCTTGCGTGAGGTGGCGACGGGAACCGGCGAGCCGCCGGTCGCCCGCGGTTATCCGGCCTCGGTGTTCACCGAATTGCCCAAGCTGCTCGAACGCGCCGGGCCGGGTACGGAAGGCAAGGGATCGATCACCGCCATCATTTCCGTACTGGTCGACGGCGACGATCACAACGACCCGGTCGCCGATTCCGTGCGCGGCATCCTCGACGGCCATGTCGTGCTCGACCGCACGATCGCCGAACAGGGTCGCTACCCCCCCGTCAACCCGCTGTCGTCCATATCGCGGTTGGCCGGAAAGGCCTGGAGCGTCGAACAGCGCGCGCTGGTGACAAGGCTGAAGTCGATGATCTCGCGCTTCGAGGACACACGCGATATCCGCTTGCTCGGGGCCTATCAGGGCGGCGTCGATGCCGAACTCGACATCGCCGTGCGCCAGGTGCCGCTGATCTATGAAGCGCTGACGCAAGGGCCGAAGGATCGCCCCTCAGCCGACCCGTTCTCCGATCTCGCCCGCCACCTCAAGAGCAAGCTGAACGCCGATGCCGGAGACTGAACGCGAATACACCGAGCGCATCCTGCGCGACATGATCGCCGAGGCCAATGCCGCGCAGCAGGCAGAGGCTGACACGGCGAGAACCGCCAAAGCAAAGGCCGCCCGTGCCATCGCGGCCAAAGCCGAGGCCGTTCTGGCCAGAGCCGTCAAGCCAATCCTGCCACGGGCTGGCAAAGCCGATCCTGATCTGGCCAGGCCCGTCGAACCCGCTCTGTCCCGGGCTCCCCAGGCGGTGGCTGCCGAGATGACGCAGGCCAGCCGGGAATCGCTGATCGACGGCCTGTTCCCGCGCACCGAATGGCCGCAGCCGCCAAAGGCGCCGTTTCCCCGACTGGAGAAGAAGTCCGACCGACGCAGCGATTTCGTCATTGCCGCGCTCGGCATCGCGCTCGGCCTGATCTGCGCCCTGTTCCCCTGGTATATCTTCTTCAACCAGGACCAGTTTGGCGTCCAGGCGATGAAGTTCGGCGGCACAGGCTCTAATTCCGGGCGAGCGGGCGGCGGCGTGGTCGCCGAACGCAGCGCGCCGCTGACGGCAAAGGACGTTCCCGCGGCCAATCTCGATCTTCTTGCCACGGGGACGGTGCGGGATGATGCCGATCCCGCAGCCGCATCCGACGAGCAACCGTTTCCGGCCGACGCGGCGAAATTCCGCATGGTTCATGTCGCCAACGGCCGCGCCATGATCCAGGACGACGCTGGCCTCTGGATGGTCCAGCGCGGCTCGATACTGCCGGATTCCAGCAAGGTATCCTCCATCGAGCAGCGCAACGGCAAATGGGTCATGATCACCAGTGCCGACCAGGTGATCGAACTGTCCCGATAAACGATCTCCGGCTTCCGGCCATCCGCAAGGCCCGCGCAAGACTGGCGGCCTAGTCTCTGGGTACCTGCTCGGAGATTCCCATGGAGCCCGTTTCCCTTTTCGACCTCGCCGCCAAGCAAGCGCAATGGCTGGCCGTGCGCCAGTCGGCCGTGGCCGGCAACATCGCCAATGCCAACACGCCAGGCTATACGGCAAACGACGTCGAGCCATTCGAAAAAGTGCTCGACCGCGCCGCCGTATCGCTGCAGGCCACCCAGGCCGGCCATCTCGGCAATGCAGCGACCAATGCCGGCTTCACCATCAAGCCGCAGGAAGATGACGGCGTTGTCATGCCGTCCAAGAACTCGGTCGTGCTGGAAGACCAGTTGCTGAAGGCCGGCGAGGTGCGCCGGTCCTTCGAGCTCAACACGGCGATCGTCAAGGCGTTCCATTCGATGATGATGATGGCGGTGAAGAGCTGACCATGGACGCACTGACCGCAGCCCTCAAAGTCGCAGCATCCGGCCTCGGCGCCCAGTCGGAACGCCTGCGCGTGGTTTCCGAGAACCTCGCCAACGCCCAGTCGACGGGCACCGCGCCCGGCTCCGACCCTTATCGCCGCAAGACCATCAGCTTCGTCTCCGAGCTCGACCGGGCCTCCGGCAGTTCAACGGTTGCAGTGAACTCGATCGATCGAGATCCCAGTGACTTTCCAGTCGAGTTCCAGCCCGGCAACGAGGCCGCCGACGAGAAGGGCTACGTCAAGATGCCCAACGTCAACGTGCTGATCGAAATGGCCGACATGACCGAGGCCAATCGCTCCTACGAGGCCAACCTTCAGGTGGTCAAGCAGGCCCGCGACCTGATTTCCATGACCATCGACCTGATGAGGAACCAGTAATGATCAGCGGTATCGGAGCCCTTCAGTTCAAGCCGTCGATCGGCGGCGATGACGCCGCCACAAGCCTGCTCCAGGGCGGCGCGACACCGTCGGCCGGTGGCAATGTCGGCACCTCCTTTGCCGAGGCGCTGAGCCAGGCAGCCTCCAAGACCGTCGACACGATGCAGAATGCCGAGCAGGTATCGATGCAGGCGCTCAAGGGCGATGCCGACACCCGCCAGGTGGTCGACGCCGTGATGAGCGCGCAGCAGGCGCTTCAGACCGCCGTCGCGATACGCGACAAGGTGGTCTCTGCCTATCTCGAAGTCAGTCGAATGGGCATCTGAGGAATTCCGCCATGAAAGCACTCGCCATCGCCGCCACCGGCATGAATGCCCAGCAGACAAATCTGGAAGTCATCGCCAACAACATCGCCAACATCAACACCACCGGCTACAAGCGCGCCCGTGCCGAATTCTCCGACCTGCTCTATCAGGTCGACCGCACGCAAGGCGTGCCCAACCGCTCCAACGCCTCGCTGGTGCCGGAGGGCGTCTCGATCGGCCTCGGCGTCAAGACGACGGCGGTGCGCAACGTGCACACCCAGGGCGAACTGACCAGCACCGGCAACAGTTTCGACCTGGCGCTGACCGGCAGGGGCTGGTTCCAGATCGAGGGTGCCGACGGCGGCACGCTCTACAGCCGCGCCGGCGCTCTCAACACCAACGCCACCGGCCAGCTGGTGACGGTCGACGGCGCTGCGGTCATTCCGGCAATCAATGTTCCCGTTGATGCCGTCGAGGTCATCGTCAACAAGACCGGCCAGGTCTTCGCCCGCATCGACGGCCAGACCGACCTGCAGAACCTCGGTCAGCTTCAGATCGCCAATTTCGCCAACGAGGCCGGCCTGGCGCCGCTTGGCGACAATCTGTTCCAGGAAACCACGGCTTCGGGGCCCGCGAATGTCGGCGTGCCTGGCGATCCCGGTTTTGCCACCATCCAGCAGGGCTATCTCGAAGCCTCCAACGTCGACCCGGTCAAGGAAATCACCGAACTGATCTCGGCGCAGCGCGCTTATGAGATGAACTCCAAGGTCATTCAGGCCGCCGACGACATGGCCTCCGTGGTCTCCAAGAACATCAGGTAACGCATGATGTCGACGCCCGGCCTCCTGTCCGCATTCCGCCGCACCGCGCTCGTCCTTGCGCTGGTGACCGGCACGATGCCGGCTTTTGCCCAGGAATCGGCCAACCAGTCGGCCACCCGGATCGCCAGCAATCAAGCTGGCGGCGAGGTGGTGCTTATTCCGAGCCGGGTTATCTATCCCGGCGAGACCATCAACCTGGCTGCCCTGAAACAGGTCACCCTTATCGTCGGCAAGCACAAGCCGGAGGCGGTCGCCACACGGGCCGAAGAACTGGATGGCAAGGTCGCCAAGCGCACCTTGCTGCCCGGCCGCTACATTCCCTCCGCCGCCATCCGCGAGGCCTGGCTGGTCGAACAGGGTGCCTCCGTGCAGATCTTCTTCATCGCCGGCGGCCTGACGATCTCGGCGACCGCCGTGACGCTGCAACCAGGAGCCGCGGGCGACCTCGTCAAGGTTCGCAACATCGACAGCGGCAAAATCCTGTCCGGCACGGTGATGGCGGATGGAACCATCCAGGTCAGCGCTTCATGATGCGCGGGCTTACCTTGATCCTGGCAGCCGTGCTTGGCCTGCAGCCGGCGCTGACCGACGGCCTGACGCCGAAGGCCAAGCGCGAGCTCGCCGCCAAGAATGGCGGCGTCTACAACGATCCCGAATATGATCCGGCCACCACCAGCCGCATGTTCCGGGTTTCGACCGGGCCGAGTTCGCTGCCGCCGGGCCAGGTCGCCTCGCGTATCAAGGACATCGCCCAGCTGCAGAGTTCGCGCGACAATCAACTCGTCGGCTACGGCCTGGTCATCGGCCTTGCCGGATCGGGCGACAGCCTGCGCAACTCGCCATTCACCGAACAGTCGATCCGCGCGATGCTCGAAAACCTCGGCATCGCCACCGAAGGCGGCAGCGCGCGCGCCAAGAATGTCGCCGCCGTCATCGTCACCGCCAACATGCCGCCCTACGTGCAGTCGGGCGCCCGCATCGACATCGACGTCTCCTCGATGGGCGACGCGACCTCGCTTTCCGGCGGCACGCTGATCATGACGCCGCTGAAGGCGGCGGACGGCGAAATCTATGCCGTCGGCCAGGGCTCGGTCATCGTGTCCGGCTTTACCGCGCAAGGACAGGCCGAGCAGCTGACGCAAGGCGTGCCAACCGCCGGCCGCGTGCCCAACGGCGCCATCGTCGAGCGTGCCGTCCAAGCCGAATTCGACGATCAGGCGATCCTGACGCTGCAGCTGCGCAATCCTGATTTCTCGACCGCTATCCGCATCGCGGACGCCATCAACGACTACACCGGCCAGCGCTTCGGCATGCGGGTGGCGGCCGAGCGCGATTCGCGCACCGTCCAGATCAGAAGGCCGAAGGGTGTCTCGGCGGCGCGCTTCTATGCCGAAATCGAGAATTTGGTGGTCGAATCCGACACGCCGGCCCGTGTCGTGATCGACGAGCGCACCGGCACCATCGTCATCGGCAATGATGTCAAGATCTCACGGGTCGCCATCAGCCACGGCACGCTCACCGTGCGCATCACCGAAGCGCCGCGCGTCGTCCAGCCCGAGCCCTTCTCCAAGGGCGAGACCGCGATCGAACCGTTCACCGCCATCGACGCCAGCCGGCCCGACGCCCGCGTTGCCGTGCTTGACGGGCCCGATCTCCAGACCCTCGTTTCCGGCCTCAACCGCCTCGGCGTCAAGCCGGACGGCATCATCGCCATTCTGCAGGGCATCAAGTCGGCCGGGGCCCTGCAGGCCGACCTGGTTCTGCAATAGGCGATGCCGATGAAGCGCTCCTTCCCACGCCACGACAGACGCCGCAAAGCCGCGATCCTGCTTGCGACCGCTTTTCTCGCGGCTCTGCCCTTTGCCGGCGGCACCGCGCGCGGCGAGGAGACGGTCCGCCAGGTCCTGCCGGGAGCACAGGTGGCGGCGGCGCCGCAGCAACTGACACGGGAAAAGGCGCCGGACCAAAGCGAGATCGAGCGCTTCTGCTCAAACATCGCCGATGCCGCCCGCGACCGCCGCTATGTCCTGCAGGCGCAGGAACTGAAGCAGCTCCAGGCTGGCATTGACGAGCGCATGAAAGCTCTTGATGCAAAGAAAGCTGAATACGAGACCTGGCTGAAGCGGCGCGAGGTTTTCCTGGCCCGGGCCGAGGACGGCGTCGTCCAGATCTACGCCGGTATGAAACCCGACGCCGCCGCCGAGCGGCTGGCCATCGTCAACGCCGACCTGGCTGCGGCTATATTGATGAAGCTCGATTCACGCAAGGCGAGCGTCATCCTCAACGAAATGGACCAGAAGGCGGCGGCGACGCTCACCGGCATTATGGCCAGCGCAGCCCGAAGGGTAGATCCGTCATGATCCGGAAGATGCTTGTCCTGTGCGCGGTTACTACCATGCTGTCCGGTTGCGGAACCAACCTCAAGGAGGTCGGCAGAGAGCCGGCCCTGTCCCCGGTCGGCTCCGGCATCGATGGCGGCAGCACCGGCTCGCTCTATCGATATCCGCAAACGCCGCCAGCGCCGGTCAAGAAATTCTCGTTGTGGGACGACCGCCAGAGCCGGCTGTTCACCGACCCGCGGGCGCTGTCCCAGGGCGACATCCTGACGGTCAAGATCAAGATCAACGATCGCGCCAACTTCAAGAACCAGAACGACAGGAGCCGCACCGCCAATCGCAAGCTCGGTTATGACCTCAGCGCGCAGTGGGACAAGTGGAGCACCGCCGGCAAGGGCGCCGGGGCGCTCACCTCCACCACCGACACGACGGCTGACGGCGAGATCAAGCGCTCGGAAACGCTTGAACTCAATGTCGCGGCGATCGTCACCGATGTGCTGCCCAACGGCAATCTGATGATCACCGGATCGCAGGAAGTGCGCGTCAATGCCGAGCTCAGGGTGCTGACGCTCGCCGGCATCGTGCGGCCGGCCGATATCGGCGCCGAAAACACCATCCCCTACGAACGCATCGCCGAGGCCCGCATCTCCTACGGCGGACGCGGTCGCATCACCGAGGTCCAGCAACCTGCCTACGGCCAGCAGATCCTCGACCAGGTTCTTCCGTTCTAGGATCGGGGCAGGTCGCCGTGGCAAATATTGAACAGGTTCAGCCGCGCAAGGGTCCCTCCCCTGTCATTCAGGCCGGCATGCTGCTGCTTGTGACGGCGGCCGCCATTGGCGTGGGTTGGATGTCCGGCGGTTATCTCAAGGGCGTCGGCGCACCGGCGTCGGTACCGGTCGCGCCTGAGAACGAAGGTAAGATCATGCAGCCCGCCGCAGCCGAGCAACCAGGCCTGGGCCCGATGCTTGTCGTGCTGGCGCCGATCACCACCAACATCGCCTCGCCTGCCGGCACCTGGATCAGGATGGAGGTGTCCGTCGTCTATGACGCGCCGCAGCCACAGGCAATGTCGGATGACATCCACCAAGATCTCCTGGCCCTGGTGCGCACGTTGAAGATGCATCAGATCGAGGGAGCCAGCGGCTACCAGCACCTGAAGGCCGACCTCGAAGAACGCGCCGCGATCCGCAGCCAGGGTCACGCCAAACAGGTACTCATCAGGACATTGCTGCTCGAATGAGAAAGTTCCTTCTCGCCACCGCCATGATCGCCGCCGCCACCTCCATCGCGGCGGCTCAGCAGCTCGATCTCGGCGGCATCGGCAAGGCTGACGGCACCACCGTCGGCTACATCATCCAGATGTTCGGCCTGCTGACTGTTCTGTCGGTCGCGCCGGGCCTGCTGATCATGGTGACCAGCTTCACCCGCTTCGTCATCGCCTTCTCGATCCTGCGCGCCGGCATCGGCCTGCAGTCGACACCGGCAAACCTCATCCTGATTTCGCTGTCGCTGTTCATGACCTTCTATGTCATGGCGCCGACCTTCGATCAGGCCTGGAACACCGGCGTCAAGCCGCTGATGGACAACCAGATCACCCAGACCGAAGCCTTCGACAAGATTTCCGATCCGTTCCGCACCTTCATGCTGCACAATGTGCGTGACAAGGATTTCGACCTCTTCGCCGATCTCGCCCGCGAGCGCGGCCAGACCGTTTCGCGCGACACCGTCGACCTGCGCATCCTGGTGCCCGCCTTCATGATCTCGGAGATCCGGCGCGGCTTCGAAATCGGCTTCCTGATCGTGCTGCCATTCCTGGTCATCGACCTGATCGTCGCCACCATCACGATGGCGATGGGCATGATGATGCTGCCGCCCACGGTGGTGTCGCTGCCGTTCAAGATCCTGTTCTTCGTCCTGATCGACGGCTGGAACCTGCTTGTCGGCAGCCTGGTGCGCTCCTTCAACTGACTCTGCCGCGCCGGCTCGAAATTCCAGCAATATATTTTCGATTAACCGTCCGGTTTAGCCCTTTGGTAGGGACTTGCCCGCATATTCGCTCGCAGATGGCGGGTGATCGATTTCAGAGATCATTGGCATGATGCCGCACCGTCATACCGGGAGGCCCGGTATGTCAAAAAAACACCTGTAAAAACCAAGGTACGAGTACCATGTCCAGCATCATGACGAACTCCGCCGCGTTGACGGCTCTGCAGAGCCTTAACGCCACCAGCAAATCCCTCCAGGACACCCAGGCCCGCATCTCGACCGGTTATCGCGTCTCGCAGGCCTCAGACAACGCCGCTTACTGGTCGATCGCCACCACGATGCGCTCCGACAACCAGGCAATGTCCACCGTTTCGGACGCTCTCGGCCTCGGCGCCTCGAAAGTCGACACCGCCTATACCGGCATGAACAGCGCGATCTCCACCATCAACCAGATCAAGGCAAAGCTGCTGGCTTCCTACGGCCAGACGGACGCCTCGAAGGAAAAGACCCAGACCGAAATCACCGCTCTTCAGGCGCAGATGAAGTCCTACGCCGACGGCGCCACCTTCTCCGGCACCAACATGCTGTCCGTAGACAGCGGCTCAACAGCCACGACGGCTGCCGATGTGAAGATCCTTTCGGCCTTCAACCGTGACGCGGCCGGCGCATCTTCGATCTCGACCATCGACGTCAAGGTGGAAAGCATCAAGCTCTATGAAGCTGGTACCACCTCGGGCCTCGCGAAGGGCATCCTTGACACGTACCGCCTCGGCAGCGACGGCAGTGTGGCCGCAGCGGTCTCCGGCACGCAGACAGCTCTAGGGGCGGCTGCACTGGCCACCGACACCTATTCGGCCGCCTCGCTTTCCATCTTCTCGGGTGGCACGGCTGCCAGCGATTCGCAGATCAAGCAGATGCTGACCGTCATCGACTCCGCGCTCGCCGATATGACCAACTCGGCCACCACGCTCGGCGCCGCCAAGAGCAGTATCGACCTGCAGAAGACCTTCACCTCGGACCTGATGGACTCCATCGACCGCGGCGTCGGCCAGCTCGTCGATGCTGACATGAACAAGGAATCGACCCGTCTGCAGGCCCTGCAGGTCCAGCAGCAGCTCGGCGTGCAGGCGCTGTCGATCGCCAACGGTTCCTCGCAGTCGATCCTGTCGCTCTTCCGCGGCTGATCGCCTCCGCTCAACCACAGTTCGCACTAGAAATTCGGGCCGCGCCAAAAGCGCGGCCCTATTTGCGTTTGCTCCAGCCCCGCACAATCCTCGATCCTTAACTCTCAAAAGCCAGCTTTTAACAGGCTGTTAACCATGCCGCGCTAGTTATGGTTAACCAATAGCTTACGACAGTTGGCGAATCGGTCCGAACGGCACGATGCCAATCGTTGAACAGGCCCATCCGGCATGTCTGAGCATGTCGGCTTTTGAGAAGGAGCGACTTTCTTGGCGAGCATCATGACCAACGCCTCGGCGTTAACCGCACTTCAAAGCCTCAGCGCCACCAACAAGTCGCTCGAACAGACACAGGCCCGCATATCGACCGGCTATCGGGTCTCGCAGGCTTCGGACAACGCCGCCTATTGGTCGATCGCCACCACCATGCGCTCGGACAATTCGGCCCTGTCGACGGTGCAGGATGCACTCGGCCTCGGCGCCTCGAAAGTCGATGCCGCCTACACCGGCATCACCAACGTGCTGACGACGATCGGCCAGATCAAGACCAAGGTGTTGTCCATGGTCGGCCAGACGGATGCCGCCAAGGCGAAGACCCAGACCGAGATCAAGGCGCTTCAAACGCAGATGAAGTCCTTTGCCGATGCGGCCACCTTCTCCGGCTCGAATTTCCTCGCGGTGACCTCCAAGCAGGTCACGGCCGCCAATGATGGCGTCCAGCCCGACTCGCAGATCGTGTCCTCATTCAATCGCTCTTCATCCGGCGCTGTCTCGATCGGAACGATCAACATCAATGTCGAGGGCACCAAGCTTTTCGACTACGGCCTTGCCGCCGAGGTCAAGAACCAGGGCGTCCTCGATCGCCAGACCTCCATCTATTCCACGGGCGCCGCCCAGACCCTGTATGACAACGCCTATGCTGGCGTGATCGCGGGCGGAGGAACGGATATCGCCGCGAACACTGCCGGCCAGACGGCGGCGGGAGCGGTCACCAAGGTCGACAATATTTCCGCCTACAACCTCGACATCACGGCCCCAGGGGTGACCGACGGCATCATCACCCAGATGGTCACCATGATGGACAAGGTCATGGCCCAGTTGACTGATTCCGCCACCATCATCGGTTCGGCCAAGAGCTCGATCGACCTGCAGAAGACCTTCACCCAGAGCCTGATGGACTCCATCGACCGCGGCGTCGGCCAGCTCGTCGACGCCGACATGAACAAGGAATCGACCCGCCTCCAGGCCCTGCAGGTGCAGCAGCAGCTCGGCATCCAGGCACTGTCGATCGCCAACAGCTCCTCGCAGTCGATCCTGTCGCTGTTCAAGAACTAATCGCGGGCGCCACCGGCGCCCTCCTTTCGCATCCCAACTGACGGGCCGCGCCGCAAGCGCGGCCCGATTTCATTTTCGCACAAGCTTCGAAGACTAGAGTTCCGGCGGACAATCATGCTGGGAGTCGTC